>DAOWNN010000058.1 GCA_030642585.1 Bacteroidota bacterium
GAGGTAATATCTGCCTCACACAGAGTCATCAGGTCATCAACATCATCACCGGCATCGTATAGTAATCTTCTTACTGCTGAATCTGAAACTATGTCCTGAGATAGAACAATTGGGCGAAGGTGAAGTAAAACCATCTTTTGAACATACTTCATTTTCTCATTGAGTGGAAGCTTCAATGTTCTGAATATATGGGGTACCATTTTTGCTCCAAAGAATTCATGTCCGTGAAATGTCCAACCCTGACCTTTAATGAACTTTTTAGTTTTTGGTTTAGCTATGTCATGAAGGAGCGCAGCCCACCGCAGATATAGGCTCTTAGTATTTTTAGAGATTTTATCCAGTACTTCAAGGGTATGGAGGAAATTATCTTTGTGCTGTTTGCCGTTCTCAGTTTCTACCCCTTTCAATTGATCCAGTTCGGGGAAAATAGTATTCAAAAGACCGGTTTCTTCAAGCAAGAGAAAACCTACAGATGGTTTCCGGCTTAATATAATTTTATTTATTTCAAGAATAATACGCTCCTGCGAAACTATTTTTATTCTGTCACAATTATTGGAAATGGACTTTAAAGTTTGTTCCTCAATTGAGAAATTCAGTTCTGTGGCAAAGCGAATTGCCCTGATCATTCGAAGGGGGTCGTCAGAAAAGGTTTTTTCAGGGTCAAGAGGTGTCCTTAAGAGTTTTTTCTTAAGATCAGATTTCCCGGAGAAAGGATCGATGAATTCACCAAAATTTTCACTATCCAATCTTATTGCCATAGCATTGATAGTAAAATCTCTTCTTTTTTGATCATCTTCCAAAGATCCGTTTTCAACAATTGGTTTTCTGGAATCTTTTCTGTAAGATTCTTTTCTTGCTCCTACAAATTCAATATCCTGCCCTTCATACCTGAACATAGCAGTTCCAAAATTCTTAAATACAGACACTTTTATTTTGGGATCAATTTCAAAAGCTATTTTTCTTGCCATGTCAATTCCATTTCCCAGAACCACGATATCAATATCCATTTTATCCGGGCCTCTTTTTAGAATGGCATCGCGCACAAATCCACCTATAACATAGGTCTGAATTTTTTCTTTTCCTGCAACATGGGAAATGATCTTAAAAATCGCTGGACTGAGGAATTCTTTCATCTGAAATACCAATACTGACAGTTTGTCTGACAAAATTACAATTAAGAGTGCTGAATTGCAAAATCAATTTCAAAGGCCTTAATTAGTTTATGAGCACACTAAAGTGTTTGGTTTCCTTTTTATGTAATTTATAAATAGAAGAAAATCAGCATTGTAGCAGTTTTTTTTCTGAGATTTATGAAGAATATAATGGCTTGTCCCTATTTAGAATGCTGTGAGCAATGATATTTATGGTATGTAATTTGAATATATTGCGACCATAACGGCAATTAGTAAATATAGTATTAATTATAATTTATAGTGATGTTAGAACATTTAACAAAAGAAACCTTTAAAGCTAAGGTTTTTGATTTTGAAGAAAACAAGGATTGGAAATTTGAAGGTGATAAGCCATGTTTGATTGACTTTTATGCTGATTGGTGCCAGCCCTGTAAGATTGTTGCTCCAATTCTGGAGGAGCTGCAGGATGAATACAAGGAAGGCCTGAATATATACAAAGTCAATACTGAACAAGAGCAGGAACTTGCTGGTATGTTTGGTATCAAGAGTATTCCCAGCTTATTGTTTGTCCCTAAAGATGAACAACCTCAAATGGCGATGGGTGCACTTCCAAAAGATACCCTTGAAAAAGCTATTAAGGATGTATTGAAGGTTGAGAAAAATTAAATCATTAAGACAATCTTCCACCTGTCAGCAGACAGGTATCCCAACTGCGAAGCAGGTTGGGGTCTCATATCTGGAAAAGCCGGTTTAAACCGGCTTTTTTTATTCTTTAAAAGGTAGTACCTTTGTAAGGATACATGGGGTGCCTTAATATACGGGCTGAGATCAAACCCTTTGAACCTGATCCGGATAATGCCGGTGTAGGGAGAAAGAAGTCACCCCATTTTTTCCTTAATTAATATACAATGAAAAAACTTATTTTTTTCGTTTTATTTATTTTTATGGGGGGGCATATTTATGCTCAGTTTAATCTGTCAGGTACAGTAAAAGATTCCACCGGTAAAGCATTGAGTGGTGCGAATGTAATACTGAAGCAAAGCTATTACGCCATATCCACAGGAAGTGAAGGGGAATTTTCATTTGAATCTGTGAAAGATGGGAGTTATTTACTCTATATATCCTATATGGGATATGGATCTTATGAAAAAGAAATTCTTATTAAAGAAGACTTTAAGCTGGATATTATTTTATACCCCAACAGTATTTTAGCCGATGAGGTAATTGTAACAGCTACTAAAGCCACCAGGGATATGCCTGTAGCTTTTACTTCTGTTCAAAAAGAGGACATTGAAATGCGAAACCTTGGTCAGGATGTTCCTTATATCCTTAATATGACTCCATCCTTAGTAATTAGTTCAGATGCAGGAGCAGGGATAGGATATTCTACTTTCAGGATCAGGGGCACAGATCAAAATCGCATCAATATTACCCTGAATGGAATCCCAATGAATGATGCAGAATCTCATGGCACGTGGTGGGTTGATCTTCCGGATCTGGTGAGTTCTGTTGATCAGATACAGGTGCAAAGAGGGGTTGGTACTTCTTCAAATGGAGCAGGGGCCTTTGGGGCCACAGTGAATTTTCAAACTTTTAATTTAAGGAAGGATGCGTACGCTGAAATAAATTCTTCCTTTGGGTCTTTTCATACTGTAAAAAGCAATATATTATTGGGAACAGGCTTATTAAATGAGAAATTTAGTTTTGATGCAAGATTTTCAAAATTGTATTCAGATGGATATATTGACCGGGCATATTCCGATCTTTTATCATTCAGCATGTCTGCCTCCTATTATGGGGACAAGGATATGATTAAGTTCATATTTCTTTCAGGGACTGAAGAAACCTACCAGGCCTGGGATGGAGTTCCTAAGGAAGTGCTTGATACCAACAGAACCTGGAATGGGATAGGAATGTATACCGATGCGAAGGGTAAAGTGCAATTTTACGAAAATGAAACCGACAACTATTTGCAGGACCATTTACAGGCATTTTATTCCAGGGATTTAGGTGCAGATATTATGTTTAATCTTGCATTTCACTATACTGCAGGAAGAGGATATTACGAACAGTATAAGCAAAACCAGGATTTTTCTGATTATGGATTCTCAGATATTATCATTGGAGCAGATACCATTAAAAGTGCAGACCTTGTTAGACAGAAGTGGCTGGATAATGACTTTTACGGATTTACCTCTTCAATGAATTATAAAGGGGCAAAGATGAATTTGATAATTGGAGGAGCCTGGAACCAGTACCTGGGTGATCATTTTGGGAAAGTTATCTGGTCAGAAGTAAGTTTGAAGGGGGATAAGGATAAAGAGTGGTATAGAAATAATGGAGATAAGAAAGACTGGAATGTCTTTTCAAAATTGATTTACCATCCTGCTAAAACGATGACCCTTTTTGCTGATTTGCAACTGAGATGGATTAGATATTCGATGGTAGGGCTGGATGATGACCTGAGGGATATTAGCCAATATCATGAGCACCTGTTTTTCAATCCGAAATTTGGATTGAAATTCAAAATCAATGAAAGGAGTGATGCATTCTTGTCATTTTCTGTTGCTAACAGAGAACCAAACCGCGACAATTACAAAGATGCCAATCCTTTAGGTCCGCTGCCAACATCTGAAAGATTGCTTGACTATGAGTTTGGATACAGCTTTCAATCGGGAGCAATCTCCCTTGATTTGAATGCATATTACATGGATTATAAAAATCAACTGGTTATAACAGGAGAAATAAATGATGTTGGTGCTCCTATAATGACCAATATCCGTGATAGCTACAGGCTTGGCATGGAGTTAATGGCAGGATTTATTGTAAGCTCCGGATTAAGATGGGAATTAAGTACGACTTTCAGCCAGAACAGGATTGATGACCTCAGGATTTATATTGATGATTGGGACACCTGGGGTCAAAGAGAAGAATACCATGGAGTCTCAAGTCTTTCTTTTTCACCTGCAATTGTTGCCTCAAGCAATATCTCAATACATTGGTTTAAGAATTTCAGGATAAACATTTTATCTAAATATGTAGGTAAGCAGTATATCGATAATACAGAGCATAAAGATAGAATGCTTGCAGCCTATTTTTTGAATGATTTAGTCATGAAGTATAGCATTAAACCAAAATTCATGAAGGAAATAAGCTTTCAGATCTTGCTAAATAATGTGTTCAACGTGGAATATGAATCCAATGCATGGATATATCGATACTATTCGGGGAATGTAGAAGAGAATCTGAATGGATATTTCCCGCAGGCTGGAATAAATTTTTTGGCTGGTGTAAGCCTTAAATTTTAATTGTGAAGAATTAATTTCTTTTCATAAGAAAAAGTTTTGAAATCAGATTTATTTTCTGTATCTTACCACAGGAAATCTTCAAATATTGCGAAAATCTTTAAGGGTAACTAAAAACAAGTGCCAAGATGATTTAACAGATTTTTCGTAAAGTTTTAGGTTTAATTTTTAGGGTATGAAGCAGAAGGCCAGGAGTTACTCCTGGCCTTTTGTATTTCATCCGGATTAAAAAACTTCCCTTATGATTGATTAAATAATCCCAATAATTTCTTAACTTTCCGTTTAGTTTTACAATAGATTTGCGAAGGCTAAAGGCATGATGCTAAGCGCCATATAATTTAGGTTATTAAAAGACTTTTAAGAATGTTTGTGTCAAAAGCAAACAAATCTTTATTCAATATCTAAAAGAAAAAAAGTTTTGAGTGGAAGTCTAATGAGTTTTAATGTTCTTGTTTTGTTAAGAAACAAGATAAGATGGGATCATATACATGAGAATATACAGATTCCTGATGTGAAATTTAATTTTTATGCCGGAGAATTTACAGAACCCCTCTCTGAGGTTCTTTCTTTAAAAAAATGCGACATAATCATTTTAGATAAGGGTATTGAGTCAGGATTTGAGAAAACATTGGAAATTGTTTCCGGAGGTGCAAGGTATATCCCTGTGATTATACTTGGGCAGGAGGAAAGTAAGGACTCTGATCTTTTCATTAAAAATATCTGGGATTATTGTGAATTAAAGGATACAGCTAAGTTAAAGCGGCTGATAAGTAATTTCAAAAGGCTGAAATACGCGAAGCCTAAAGAGTCGGGCATTTCTGAAAATGCTAAGGAAGGAATAATAACTGAAGTGACAGAAAGGCTTACCTATGAGAATGACCTCAAGAATTCTGAAAGGAAGTTTCGTGAGCTTCTTGAAAAAATGATTGAGGCTACAGTATCTGTTGATTTGTATGGCGTTATTCTTGATTTCAATAAGGCATTCCATAGGCTTACCTTAACTCCTAATGAAGGATTGATTGGAAAGAATTTGAATGATTTTATTCCTGATGACTGGAGAAAAGAAGATGAAATTCACCGAAACCAGGCTTTGAGAAGGGGTTATTGTGATTCTTTTGAGCTAAATTTAGAAAGAGATAATAAACTTCAGATCCCGGTAGAAGTTCTTTGTTATCTGATTGAGGATGAAAAAGGAAAACCTGAAGGATATTGGTATTTTTTCAAGGATATTCAGAAGCGTAAACAATTTGAGACTAACCTGGCGGAGAGTGAAACTCAATTAAAAACTGTGCTCGAATATTTTCCCACACCAATTATTCTTTTGGATTTTTCTTTTACTCGTGATTACCTGGCTACGCTTGATCAAAGGGGAGAATCTGATCTGAAAAGTTTTTTCTTGTCTCAACCGGATGAGTTTGTGAGATGTCTTGGAAATATTCAAACCACTTACGCAAATAAGGAGGCTCTGGATTTCTTCGAAGTTGGAAGCATTAAGGAGTTAGAGAATTCCCTGATCAACCCAAGGAATAAGGAACGAGTGGAATTGCTTCAAAGTGTAATTCATAAGTTTTGGGAAAGCGAAAGTGACTACGAGGAAGAAGTGGTCATTCAAATTAGCTCCCGGGTTCATAAGAATGCAATTTTCAAGTCTGTGATTCTTCCTGGAAAGGAAAGAACCTGGGATACTATAATTGTATCTCTGGTTGATTTGTCGGAGCGATTAGTTATTGATAAGCAGATTCGGGTATTATCAGGAGCTATTGAACATTCACCAGTAAGTGTGATTATTACTGATACAGATGGTAAGATGGAATATGTAAATCCGAAATTTACAGAAACATCCGGTTATACCTACGAGGAAGTACTTGGCAAAAATACTTCAATCCTTAAGTCAGGAAATAACCCGGATGAATTATATAAATCACTTTGGGAGACTATTACTTCCGGGAAGCAGTGGACAGGTGAGATTCAGAATAAAACAAAAGATGGTAGACTATATTGGGAATCTGCTTCTATCTCAGGGGTGAAAAATGAGAAAGGAGAGATTACACACTTTGTAGCTATAAAAGAGGATATCACTTTCAGGAGAGACACTATTTCTGAACTGCAAATGGCAAAGGATAAGGCTGAAGAATCAGACAGATTAAAAACTGCATTTCTTGCAAATATGTCGCATGAGATCCGAACTCCAATGAATGCGATAGTCGGTTTTTCAGAACTTCTGCGAACTACAAATATTCAAGGACCTGAAAGGGAAGAGTATTTTAATATTATTAATAACAGTTGTAGTATACTTTCAAATCTTATAGATGATATTATCGATCTTGCAAAGATTGAGGCAGGCCAAACCACGATAGCTGAAGATTTATGCAGACCATATGAAATAATGCGTGAGTTGCAAAGGTATTTCGAGGAGGAAATCAGGAAACTTGGAAAGCCTATAAAATTAGTTATGGATGCCTCTATTGAGCCTGATCTGATTATTATAAGCGATGAATTCAGGTTACGCCAAATACTTTCAAATATTATCGGTAACGCTGTGAAATTTACCGACAAGGGAATTATTGCCTGGGGTTGTACAGTTGAGAAGGAACGGAACATGAAATTCTTTGTGAAGGATACCGGTATTGGTATCTACCCTGAAAATATTGAATTGATATTTGACAGATTCAGGCAAATGGATGATTCCTCTATCAGGAAGTATGGAGGTACAGGTTTGGGTCTCCCTGTTTCAAAAAGCCTGGTTGATCTTATGGGTGGAGAGATTTGGGTTGAGTCACAGATAGGCAGAGGCTCAGAGTTTTATTTTAAAATTCCATACAAACCGATGAGGAATGAGCCTAAAGAGAAAAATGAAGTCCTGGCTAAGTCAGACATGGAGTATTCTTTTAAGAATAAGGGAGTGTTGGTTGTAGAAGATAATCTTTCAAACTTTGAGTTTATCAAGGCAGTGTTGTCCAGAACCAAAGCTAAATTGTTCTGGGCTGATACAGGAGTAAAGGCCGTAGAAATTTTCAGGAAGAAAAGGAAGCATATCCATTTGGTTCTTATGGATATTCAAATTCCTGAAATGGACGGATATGAGGCCACCCGGTTAATGAAGAAAATTCGCAAGGACATTCCCATAATTGCACAAACAGCCTTTGCTATGAGCAGGGATAAAGAAAAGTCTCTGGATGCTGGCTGTGATGATTATATTTCTAAACCTATAAAGCCCTCAGATCTCCTGAATATGCTGGCAAAATATCTTTGATTATGAAAATTGTAAATATTAAGAACTTTATTAAAAATATGGTTCTTTTTTCAGGCTTAAATGATCAGGAACTTTTAGTTTTAGCTGGAAGTTTAAAGGAGGAGACATATAGGCCTGGAGACCTTCTTTTTGAGGAGAATAAACCAAGAAAAGATCTGTTCATAATTTATAAAGGGCAGGTAGAATTGTTTAAGACTTCTGAGTTGGGACAGGAAAAACGACTTGCCACTTTTTATTCAGGAGATTTCCTTGGTGAGGGCTCCTGGGCTGAAAGTAGTCCTCATTCTACTTCAGCCAGGGTAGTGTCAGATACACAGGTTTTTATCCTTATGAAGGATTATTTTACCGATAAAGGCCCCCAGGCAGTGAAGATATTTTCCAATATTATTCGTGTAATCTCCAGGAGAATGAAATTTGCTAACCAGCGAATCATGAATTCTGCTGCTCAATATGAATCTGGCAGGACCAGGAAGGAACATGATTTGCTCGGTGAGCGGGATGTCCCTTTTGAAAGTTATTTTGGAATTCAAACATTACGGGCCATCGAGAATTTTAATATCTCAGGAGTAAGACTTAATTTCTATCCTAAACTAATACAGTCGCTGGTGATGGTAAAAAAGGCTGCAGCAATGGCCAATTATGACCTGGGCTTACTAGAGGAACCTGTATTTAAAGCAATTATTCAATCTTGTGATGAAATTATTTCAGGAAGGTACCAGTTTCATTTTGTAGTAGATATGATACAGGGGGGTGCCGGAACATCTACCAACATGAATACCAATGAGGTTATTGCAAACAGGGCACTGGAGATATTGGGTTATGAAAAGGGTCAATATCAGTACTGCCATCCAAATAATCATGTAAACCTGTCTCAATCTACCAACGATGCATATCCAACAGGCATTAAACTGGCATTGATTTACAGCAATGATGCCCTGTTGATCGAACTTGAAAAGCTTATTGGAGCTTTTCGAAAGAAAGCGATTGAATTTTCAAATATCATTAAGATGGGTCGTACCCAGTTGCAGGATGCCGTTCCTATGACTCTTGGACAATCATTCGAAGCGTATGCTGCGACACTTGACGAGGAGGTTGACCGGCTTAGCGAGAATGTCAATTTATTTCTTGAGTTGAATATGGGTGCTACAGCAATAGGCACAGGCATTAATTCTGATCCGGAATACTCTGTAACAGTTATTGGGCATTTAAGAAATATTACGAAAATGCCAGTGGTCAATGCTAAAAATCTGGTTGAGGCAACACAGGATACCGGATCTTTTGTGATGTATTCATCAGCAATAAAAAGACTCGCTATAAAACTTTCAAAAATCTGTAATGATTTAAGGCTGCTGTCATCTGGTCCGAGAACGGGGATTAATGAAATAAACCTCCCGGCTATGCAGCCTGGGTCCTCAATAATGCCTGGAAAGGTAAACCCGGTGATCCCTGAGGTGGTGAACCAAATTGCTTTTAAAGTAATTGGGAATGATCTTACCGTGAGTATGGGTGCAGAAGCAGGACAGCTTGAATTAAATGTAATGGAGCCGGTAATTGTTCAGAGTTTATTTGAATCCATAGAAATGCTTAAAAGTGGAATGTCTACTCTAAGATCGCGATGTATTGTTGGAATTACTGCCAATGAGGATCATTGCAGAAAACAGGTTGAAAATAGTATTGGTTTGGTAACAGCATTAAATCCTGTGCTGGGTTATGAAACAAGTACTGAGCTTGCAAGGGAAGCTTTAGAACAAAACAGGGGAGTTTATGAATTGGTGCTGGAAAAAAAGCTACTTACAAAGAAAGAACTGGATAGATTATTAGCCCCTGAGTATATGCTGAAACCTCATAAGATGAAGCTTTGAGAGCAGACAGGTCGCAAACCCTGACCGATGAAATACTACTTTCCTGTTTTCGCCATTTGAGTCACCTGAACTAAAATTCGATATTGAATACTTAATATGGTATTTAATCTTGTTTGCTTTTCGATGATATAATGGCCGACGTACGAAACTCTAGTATTGTTTATTCTGCTCATAATTAGTCAATCCATAAATATGTTTGATTTGTTTTAAGATTATGAAACTGCATTGGGTATAAAAATACAAACGTCCATTGCGGTCCGGTATGGCAATTTGCCTTTATTAAACATTGTGGTCGGACCGTTCACCCTGTGAAATAAAGACTATGTCTTTGCTACGAAGTAGCATTTCACAGGGCAGGTCTGTGGGTCGAACCTAA
>DAOWNN010000208.1 GCA_030642585.1 Bacteroidota bacterium
GAAAGTGCTCATGGGCTATCTCATGGCATGGCAGTTACCTACGGAATATTGGCAGCTATTTACATTTCTGATAAGGAAGGATATTTAAGTAAGGAGGAATCTAAAGAGGCCAGGAATATTATTCTTAATTCGGGAATTATAAAGGATGTTAAAATAAATCTTAAGAAGCTTCAAACCAAATTTATGGCTGATAAGAAACGTTCAGGCAATTTCCTGTACTTTATCCTTTTACACTCATTTGGCAATGCTTTTTCTGAAAAAGCAGAAATTGGGAAAGTTGAAAACTGGCTTGTGGATTGGGTTAATTGGGAGGAGGCTTTTACATTGGAGGTAGATTAATATGAAAAGGATTTCAAAGATTTATACAGTGTCTTCTTCAGAGCTTCATGGGAAATTGCTTTCCCCTGCTTCTAAAAGTGTTATGATCAGGGCAATTGTTGCAGCTACTTTGGCCAGAGGGACAAGCGTTTTATTAAATCCTAGTTTTTGTGATGATTCTATCTCAGCTATGAAGGTGGCTGAATCTCTTGGGGCTAAAATAAAGCAAAATAGTGATCATGTAATAATTGAGGGGGGCAATACCCCATTATATGGAAGTCTTAATTGTGGCGAGTCCGGTTTATCTTTGAGGATGTTTTCAGCACTTGCCTCCATATTTGATAAAGAAATGGAGCTGATCGGTACCGGATCACTGAAGGATCGGCCTTTGGGGGATCTGGCGGAACCTTTGAGAGCAATGGGGGTGGAGGTGACTACCAATAAAGGATTTTTGCCGGTCAAGGTTAAGGGGCCCTTGAGAGGAGGCAGGGTGAAAATAAACGGATCATTAAGTTCCCAGTTTTTAACCGGTATGTTGATGAGTTTAACTTTGATAGAGGCTGATTCTATATTGATAGTGGAAAATCTGAAAAGTAAGGCATATATTGATCTTACTCTCAAGCTTATGAAGGATTTTGGGATAGACGCAGAGCATAATAATTATCTGGAGTTTTATATTCCTGGAGGACAGACATATAGATCACGTGAGTATTTTGTTGAGGGAGACTGGAGTGGTGCAGCTTTTTTATTAACTGCAGGAGCAATTGCCGGTCAGATTGAAGCGTCTGGTCTGGACCCTGAATCTAAACAAGCAGATAAAAGGATATTGGAAGCCCTTGAAATAGCAGGAGCCAGGATTGAACATCGCAGTAAAAGCATAAAAGTTAGTAGAAAGGAGCTGAATGCATTTCAATTTGATGTGTCGGAGTGTCCCGATCTTGCTCCACCATTGGTAAGCCTCGCGTCATATTGTAAAGGGACTAGTGTTCTGAATGGAATTGACCGACTGATAGCAAAAGAAAGTAACCGTGCAAAAACATTGAAAGAGGAATTTGAAAAACTAGGAGTGAAAATTGTGATAGAAGGGACCCAAATGAAAATTTTGGGCGGAATGGTTAATGGGGGAAGAGTCTTTTCGCATAATGATCATAGAATTGCTATGGCCCTTGCCATTGCAGCCTTGAGGGCTACTGCTCCGGTAAGCATTGATGGTTCAGATTGTGTTTCAAAGTCCTATCCCGGTTTTTTTAATGATTTAAAATCAACAGGAGGAAATGTATATGAAACGAACATGTAAATTATAAGCTGATGAATAGTTTTGGACGATTATTTAGAATTTCCATTTTTGGTGAATCTCATGGACCCATGATTGGGATAGTGATTGACGGATGCCCCCCTGGAATTGAGATTGATCCTGCAGATCTTGAAACCGATCTTGCCCGCCGCAGGAGTGGGGCAACTGGAACAACACCACGGATTGAACCTGATATTCCTGAATTTGGCAGTGGTGTTTTTAATGGCGTGACTACAGGGGCTCCTCTGACTATATTCTTTAGAAATACAAATACAAAATCAAAGGATTATTCACTATTCACCACGGTTCCGCGACCCGGGCATGCTGATTTTGTGGCAATTAAGAAATATAAGGGCTATCATGATCATAGGGGAGGAGGCCATTTTTCAGGAAGGTTGACACTTGCCCTGGTTGCTGCAGGAGTACTGGCAAAAAAGATTGTACATAAGATGAATATTAAGGCTGAACTGATTGAAGCAGGGGGTAAGCCGGATATTGATAAAGCTATTGCAGAAGCAATAGAGAATAATGATTCTATTGGAGGCCTTATTGAATGCAGGGTTGAAAATGTACCTGTTGGTTTGGGTGAACCATTTTTTGATTCGCTTGAGTCGGTAATTAGTCACCTGGTGTTTTCTATTCCTGCAATCAAAGGAATTGAGTTTGGTTCCGGGTTTTCTGCTGCACGGATGAATGGAAGTCGACATAATGATGCCCTGGTTGATACGAATGGAGAAACAGCAAGCAATTATGCGGGAGGGATAAATGGAGGAATAAGTAATGGGAATGATCTTTTTTTCAGGGTGGCCGTGAAACCAACATCAAGTATATCAGGGAAACAAAGAACCATTAGCCTGGAGACTGCGGAAATGACCGATTTGGAGGTGAAAGGCAGACATGATCTATGTATTGCTCTGCGGGTGCCGGTTATTGTTGAATCGGTGACAGCTATTGCACTGGCAGATCTAATACTTATTGATAAAGCATGGTAAAAGAAAGATAGCCACCAAGCCACTAAGACACCAAGAAACACCAAGAAGAATTAATAAAAGACAAAAATGAACTTTGTGGATCTTTGTGCCTTGGAGCCTTGGCCTGCCCCGTAGGGAAGTTCACCCTGTGAAATGCGAAGCAATATTTAACAGGTAATGACCGTACTGGGGTGGCAAAAAAAAAGACACCTATTTTTAAAATATGAAAAGCAATTAACAAATATGAAAATATTGATTTTAGGAGCAGGAAAAATGGGCGTTTGGCTGGCAGAATCATTCTGCCTTGATCATGAAGTTGGAATTTATGATCCTAAAAATGAAAAGCTAAAATATATTTTCAATTCGCACAGGTTTCTTAAATATGATGAATTCAGGGAATTTGAACCTGAACTGCTAATAAATGCAGTGGACTTACAGTTAACAATTTCTGTTTTTGAGGAGGTACTTTCCTACATTCCTGAATCCTGCATTATTTCTGATATAGCCTCAGTGAAGAACGGTCTTGCGGAGTTTTATGCAAGATCCGGCAGGAGGTTTGTTTCTACTCATCCCATGTTTGGTCCTACTTTTGGTAACGTGAAAAACCTGGCCAATCAAAGTGCAATCATCATTGATGAATCAGATGAGGAAGGAAAAGCATTTTTCACAAACTTTTATAAGTCCCTGAGTATAAAGATATTTAATTATGATTTTGAGAAGCACGATGAAACCACTGCATATTCTCTTTCCATTCCATTTTCCTCCTCCATAGTTTTTGCTTCCTGTATGAAAGATCTCGAAGTACCGGGGACCACATTCAAGAAGCATCTGGAGATTTCCAGAGGGCTTTTATCGGAGGATAAATATCTACTTTCAGAAATACTTATGAATCCTTATACCCTTGAGCAGGTAGAAAATATTTGTACAAAGCTTGACAGGCTTATCAAGCTGATAAGGGAAAAGGACACATCAGGGATACATGATTTTTTGTCGGAGATCAAACAAAATATCGGGATGAGCTGATGAAAGACAAAAGATATCCACCTACGCCTGAAAAAGGCTACGGCGGACGAAGAAGAATGAAGTAATCTACCTATGCCCCAGAAAAGGCTACGGTGTACTAATATTCCAAAATCTCTTCGCCTACATAATAATTGCTGCGTCTTCGCGTAGACGCTTCGGCAGAGCTTGGTCTGCAGGCGATATAACCTGATTGTAAGCTGGATCAAAAATCAATACCGGGCCTCAAACCTGAACTAAATACCTACAAAATCAGCACCGGGCTTCAGCCCGGTGACTAATACGCACAGCACCACCCTGTCTTTATTGTCAGTTTATTTTCTATCACCTAAGCCCAAGCATCAAGATTAGGTCTTCATGCTATTATGGGTTTGTGTGTGATCACCGTATTAAAAGCAGAATTATAATACCTTGCTAGACTTAAAGAAATTATGAGTAGAAAACAGAAAACGTGCAGAAAATCGTCAGACCACTATTCCTGTTTTATCTCCTCATCATTTTGATACCTGGAACTTTGATTTTAAGCTTTGATTTTTGTAAATTTAGGGGAACCTAAAATTCCAGGATCATGAAAGGTATTTTTTTCCAAGTGGCATTGACCATGCTGATAATATTTTCACCCGGTTCTTTTGCTCAGCAAAAAACGGTGGAAAATGAAGTAAACAAGAAATTTGAAGAGGGCATAGGCAAGCTTTTTGGCAGAAATAAGAAAAAAACAAAACCCCCTGCCGAACCGGTAAAAACAGAACAGCTTAAGCAGGAAAGTAAAGAAACATCAAAAGCTGAAGAAAATAAATCACCCCAACTGGAATGGGCAAAATATGATTTCGTTCCCGGGGATAAGATAATCTTTGAAGATGATCTTATTGGTGAGGAAAACGGGGAATTCCCTTCCCGCTGGGATCTGGTGCGGGGAACTGCAGAAATTGCAAAAGTGGATGGTGAAAATGTAATATTTTTAAGGGGAGGACAGCCAACCATTGTTCCATATCTTGAAAATTCAACCCAGGATTACCTTCCGGATGTTTTCACCATAGAATTTGATGTGTATTTTGGGTTTACCTATTTTAAGGTCTATTTATATGATAGAAAAAATCAAAAAGCTTCAGGTTCCAGTCAGTATTCTATGAGTGTTTCATATAATGCCTTGCAATGTGGAAGTGCTAAAAGTACCTACCCTTCTCAAGTAGAGCAAAAACGATGGGCTCACATCTCAATTGCTTATACCAATGGAAAATTTAAGGCCTACCTGGATGATACACGCCTGATTAATATCCCCAGGATGGAAATCAATCCAACCGGATTAACATTATATTCTTATCATGCCAATAATGAGTATCCCATTTATATAAAGAATGTACGTATTGCCA
>DAOWNN010000239.1 GCA_030642585.1 Bacteroidota bacterium
ACTTACAGGAAGATCGTCTCCTTTCAAAGCGTTTATTGGCTCTGCTATCTGCTTAATAAAATCTGGAATATTTCGTGTATCCTTCTCTTCTTTAGGCTCCAGCTTTTTCCATTCAGGAGAAACATCTACCTTCTCTACTTCTCCCCCCTGGTCAACAGCTGCAAAGTTCATATTCACAATCTCCTCCCCTTTCATACCATAGCTTTTAACAATTGCCTTCTTCATCTCATCCATGGTCTGCTGATAAGGAATCACTTCCGAAACTTTAAAGAAAGCCGATTGCATAATTGTATTGGTACGTGATCCAAGACCAATCTTTTTAGCTATCCTGGTGGCATTAATGATATAAAAATTAATACCATTTTCAGCCATATATTTTTTCATGTGATCAGGAAGCCTTTTTACTGTTTCCCCGGCATCCCATATTGAGTTCAACAAAAAAGTACCACCCTTTTTCAGTCCCTTCAGCATGTCATACTTATACAGATATGATGAAACATGACAGGCAACAAAGTCCGGGCTGTTCACCAGGTAGATAGCCCTGATGGGATGATCTCCAAAGCGAAGATGAGAAGTAGTGATCCCACCCGACTTTTTTGAATCATAGGAAAAATAAGCCTGGCAGTATTTATCGGTTGAATCCCCAATAATTTTAATAGAGTTTTTATTTGCTCCAACAGTTCCATCTGCCCCCAGGCCATAAAACTTTGCTTCATAAGTTCCTTCATGTGCAACATTTAACTCTTCAGGAATAGGCAGGGAATCAAAAGTAACATCATCCACAATTCCAACACTGAATTGATTCTTTGGAGTATCCAGATCAAGATTATTATAAACAGAAAGGATATGTGCAGGAGTAGTATCCTTTGAACTCAATCCATACCTGCCACCCACGATAAGTGGACGGTTTTTCTTTTCATAATACAGATCTCTTATATCAAGATAAAGAGGTTCACCATTGGCACCAGGCTCCTTCGTGCGGTCAAGAACAGCTATTTTCTTAACACTTTTAGGCATTGCCTTGAAGAAATACTTTTCTGAAAATGGCCTGTATAAATGAACCGTAAGAAGACCAACTTTTTCTCCTTTAGAGGCCTTATAATCTACAACCTCTTTGATAGTATCTGTTACAGAACCCATGGCTACGATAACATTTTCCGCATCGGGAGCTCCATAATACATGAATGGGTGGTATTCTCTATCTGTAAGCTTTGTAATTTCCTGCATATACTCTTCCACCACATCGGCAACAGGCTCATAAAATTTATTTGCCGCCTCCTTGGCCTGGAAGAAAATATCAGGATTTTGTGCTGTTCCCCTGGTAACAGGATGCTCTGGATTCAGGGCCCTGTCTCTAAATTCCTGAAGTGATTTCCAGTCAATAAGGTTTATAAAATCTTCATCCTGCAATGCTTCTACTTTCTGGAGTTCATGTGAGGACCTGAAGCCATCAAAGAAATGAATGAAAGGGATCCTGGTCTTTATTGCAGTAAGGTGAGCAACCCCTGCAAGGTCAATAACTTCCTGAATGCCCCCTGTTGCAATCATCCCAAAACCAGTTTGGCGGGTGGCATAAATATCACTGTGATCCCCAAAAATTGAAAGTGCATGGCCAGCAACCGATCTTGCACTTACATGAAATACAGCTGGCAAAAGCTCCCCTACCATCTTATACATGTTCGGTATCATCAGCAAAAGTCCTTGTGATGCAGTATAGGTAGAAGCAAGTGCCCCGGCCTGAAGTGCGCCATGAAGCGCTCCGGCAGCCCCGGCCTCAGATTGCATTTCTGTGACCTGAACTTTTTGACCAAAAATATTCTTCCTTCCAAAAGCCGCCCACTCATCAACATTTTCAGCCATATTTGAGGATGGAGTTATCGGGTAGATACAAGCCACCTCACTAAACATATAGGCAATATAAGATGCAGCATAGTTTCCATCACAGGTGATATAATTCTTTTTCTTAGCCATTATTTATCGATTAAGTATTTAAATTACAATAAGTTAAGTGTTTCGAAAAAACCCTTTAAAATTAGCACATTTCCTTAAATCTTTCTCGAATAAAATCAATTGTCGCCAAAAAAACACTAATTCATTTTAATTCCAAATAAGAAATGTAGTTTGTAAATTTCATCTCGAAAAATTGCAGAGGATTGTACAATCACAAAAATACTTTTTGCAGTGCATTATTTTCATGAAATTTGTCACAAAAAAAACCGGCTGTCTGAAAATATCAGGTCAGCCGGTTATATTTTATGATTGGATTTATTATTGACTGTTCATGGAGATCAGGAATTCTTCATTAGATTTAGTCTTTAACATCCTATCCTTCATAAACTCCATTGCCTCTACAGCATTCATATCAGAAAGATAATTCCTGAGTATCCATATCTTGCTCAGTGTTTCCTTATCAAGAAGAAGATCTTCCCTTCTTGTTCCTGACATATTGATATCCACAGATGGATATACTCTCTTATTGGAAAGTTTTCGGTCCAGTTGAAGTTCCATATTACCTGTTCCCTTAAACTCTTCAAATATCACATCATCCATTTTTGAGCCGGTTTCGGTAAGAGCAGTAGCAATTATGGTTAATGAACCACCATCTTCAATATTCCTTGCTGCACCAAAGAAACGCTTTGGTTTGTGCAATGCATTTGAGTCAACCCCACCTGAGAGCACCTTACCTGAGGCAGGAGCGGTAGTGTTATAAGCCCTGGCCAAGCGTGTAATTGAATCCAGAAGAATAACTACATCGTGCCCACACTCTACAAGTCGCTTGGCCTTTTCAAGTACAATATTTGCCACACGTACATGACGCTCGGCAGGTTCATCAAAGGTTGAAGCAATAACTTCGGCATTCACATTTCTTGCCATTTCAGTTACCTCTTCAGGCCGTTCATCGATTAAAAGAACAATCAGATAAACTTCTGGTTGAAACCTGGCAATTGCATTGGCAATCTCCTGGAGGAGTACCGTTTTACCTGTCTTGGGCTGGGCTACAATCAAGCCCCTCTGACCCTTTCCTATGGGAGTAAACATATCCATTATCCTGACCGACAAGTTGCTGTGTGCTTCATCAAAAAGCTTAAACTTCTCCTGTGGGAAAAGAGGGGTCAGGTAATCAAATTGCACACGGTCACGAATATAGTCGGGACTCCTGCCATTGATCTCATTTATTTTTATAAGAGGAAAATATTTCTCCCCTTCCTTTGGCGGACGAATAGTTCCCTCTACAAGATCTCCGGTCTTCAATCCAAATAATTTAATTTGCGATTGTGAAACATAAATATCATCAGGAGAGTTCAGATAATTGTAATCTGCAGAACGAAGGAAGCCATATCCATCCGGCATAATTTCCAATACCCCGGAATTGCTAATTACTCCCTCAAAATCATACCTGTCTGTATCTCTTTCCTTATTCCTGGTAAAATCTCTTTTCTTATGATAATCGTTATGATGATGGCTATCGTCTCTTTTAGTAAAGCTTTCCTTCCTTCGGTATGCTTTTTCTTCTTGCTTTGGGTCCTTCTTTTTGTCGAGTTTACTTTCCTGTCTATTGTCTCTATTGTCCCTTTTAACATTATCAAAGCCCAGGTCTTTCTGAACCGGCCTGGGTTTCGCTTCTACATCCGGACTTTTATTAACAGCAGCTTTCTTTTCATCAGATTTCTGTGCAACAACAGGTTTCCTCGAAGGGCGAGGATTTCTAACTTTCTTGCTAGCAGGCTGTTGTCTGTCGCTACTTTTTCTGGCAGGTGGTTTTTCTGTACCAACAATTGCTTGTTGATCCAGTATCTTATATACCAGATCCTGCTTTTTAAGGGCCTCAACTCTTTTTATCTTCAATTCTTTGGCAATCTCACGAAGCTCAGTTAGAAGCTTTTTGTTGAGTTCTAAAATGTCATACATGTTATAAAAAATAGTGAAATTAAATTGTAATGCGTGGTGTATTTATTTTGAAATACTAATTAACGAAGGAATATTTTATACTATTCACCTGCTTGCAGGCTCAATCAAACTGATTTAAAAGGAATGGAAATAAGTAAGAATAAAACGGAAATTCTTTGCAAGTATAAGTATTTAAGCAGAATTTGAGAAATAAAAGTAGATTTTCTTTTTAAAAAATAATGCTATTCCGTGCCAGACTCTGAAAACAGGCTCTATTTTGTTTATAATAAGAAGAAAGTTACTGGAATATTTCAATAATAAATGAAACTTTAATCAAATCTTTTACGTATACTCATTAATCTACCTTTCATTCGGATAATGAGGCAGTTAAAGATAATAAAGCAGATTACCAACAGGGATACCCCATCCCTTGACAAATATTTACAAGAAATTGGTAAAGTTCCGCTTTTAGCAGCCGAGGAAGAAGC
>DAOWNN010000089.1 GCA_030642585.1 Bacteroidota bacterium
CCATACCCCAAAAGAGTGGAAGCAAGGACCAGTAAAAGAGATAATTGTACTTTTTTAAAATATTTCATGACAATGGATATTAATAGATTAAATACTAGTAATTTCGGTTCTGATGGAATGAATTGTAGATTTAAGTTCGTTGAAATACTCGGCTGAAAGGATAAATTTAGTTCCTCCTCCAATTGTAAGCTGCCCTTCATTTCTTGTCACTATTATTTCAGTTTCTTCTTTTGTTAATGAGTCAAAGGTTTTATTGATTGAATTCAGGTATTTACAAACACTTTCTACATTTTTATCATCTTTATGTTTCTTGGCCTTGGCAAGCAAGTTGTCGAACGGGTACTTCATTTCACTTATCTGTTCAAATATCGGGTCATTCTCATGAAACTCATCCTTTGATTCCAGAACGAGGTATAAACTTTCAATATAAGCCCCGGTTGAAATTATTGCAAGAGTGCTTTCTTTTTTACTGGTTTCAAGGAAAGTAAACATTTTATAGAAAGCCTCATTTGAAATTGCCTGAATAGTGTCGGAGTCATTAATATTTGCTTTGGCTCTTTCCAATAAGGATTCAAAAATTTCAGTGGATACACCCACCTTGGAACTTAAAGATTGAACAGCTTCAAGAAAATCTACAGATTCACCGCTTATACCATATTTTGCCAGATATGCCAGGTCAGCAACATAGACACCCAAATTCAGGGCTTGAGACCTTGATCCAAGGTAAGAATCTAAATTTTCAACTGAATTTACAAGTCCGGGTTTGTATTCAAGTTCTGAATTGAAAAATCCCTCAACTATTTCTCCGGGTGAAGGAAAGAGAAAGAGTATATCTTCCAGAATTTCCGGTTCACCTTCCAGGTCCTCCAGAGTGAGAATGTCTTCTGTAGATATTGACTTGTCTTCCCCGGTTTTGTTATACTTACAGCCTGAAAAAATATGAATGGCACCAAGAATACATGCAAAAATTATAAGCTTGATCTTCATAACAGTTTGATTTTGATTCGTTATTAAATTTACTGTATTAACTAATTTTGAAATATTAAATCTAAGATATGTATTTTTTATGAAATTTATAACATAAAATTGCTTACTAAGTTTTTATTCATGCCTCAATATCCTTAAATTTTTTACTTTGTTTGTATTTAATGATCCATTCACTTGTTTTTCCTCCCAGATCAGAAGCAAGCACTACATATAAGATCAAGCTCATTATCCACAATACAATTGTGTTAAACCACAGAGTTCCAATTTTTAAATTTCCTATTTGCTTAACTCCTGAATAAAAATGGGATCTTCCAATCCTGGATTCCGGTTGTTTGAAGACGGGGACGGCTTTTTGGATCAGTTTACCTTCAAATTCATATACTTTTTTTAATTCATTTGTGTTTAGCACAAGCTCTGCAACAGCATTATTATAGTATGTTTTCTTTAACGCTGATATTTGTTTCATTGACATTCCCCCGGAAACCAAATCGTCAAATATTCCATCTTTCTGATATTTCAAAGAGCTTATTTCCTTTGAAAGGAATACTTTTAAACTTTCAATGTATGATTTCAGCCTGGTAAAGTAGATCTTTTCGGGCAAGTTTCCTTTAAAATTGACAGGGGCATTTTGAGCTCCCTGTATATTCAGAATAGCAACAGATATGGTTCTAAGTAAATTGCCGGCTTCTTCATTTTTGTTATTTTCAATTGCATATTCAATATCTCTTATTTTGCTAATGATTTTGGGTATGAGGTAATCGAGTTCATAAGATCTGTTTTCAATTTTAGTATCAATCTCATTGAAATCAAGCTGGAATTTATTATTCGAAAACTGGTTGACAACAAGTGCTTCATAGGCCCATTTTGAGGGCATTAGATCTCCAACAACCGGGACGAACTCTGCTGAGGCCATCCTGTAATGTAGTTTGTCGTATTTTACAATAATTCCAGCCAGCAAAATAAAAGGAACCAGTACAAAAGGTATAGTAATATAGATAGCAATTACAGATTTTAAGCTTGCTGAAATATTAAGGCCAAGCATAATCGCAAACATGGCTGTGGAAAAAAGAACCAGCCAATAATTAAAATTCAGTCCTTTTATTTCGAGGATTGAATTTCCAATCAAAACAAATGTTAGCATTTGAAAGGCAGTAAGGAAGAAGAGAAAGATAATTTTTGAATTGAGATAGGCGACCCTGCTAAGGTTCAGGAAAGATTCCCTTTCCAGGATTTTCCTGTCCTTAATTATTTCTTCAGCACTGATGATCATCCCAATAAAAAGAGCAACAACAACAGACATAAACAGATAAGCAGGAATATTTTCGTTTTTACTAAATACATATGCTATAGGGTTTGATTCTGTTCCACTAAAATATTTTGTGAAATAACCCAGTATAATAGCAAGAAGTGGAGAAATTCCAAAGGCAAGAATAAGGTATTGATGATCTGCAATTTTTGAAAAGAAGTTTCGTTCACTAAAGGTGAAAAATTGTCTGATTATATTGGGCCTGACAAAAATTTTCTCTGGGAGCCTGGTCTTTTCGTATGTTTCCGTAGATTTTACTTCTAATTCTTCCTGGAAGAGTTCATACCAGACTTTTGGAGGAGTCGCTCGCTCTTCAATAAATTCACCTAATTCATTTACTTTTTTTCTTTCCAGGAGTTTTAATATATCGTCAGTCTGAACATTTCCACAGCTGGAACACTCAATTTCACCGGCATCAACCCTTTTTGACTTTTTCTTGAAATAGAGTATTGATTCCATTGGATTTCCGTAGTAAACTGGATATCCACCTTTATCCATAACCAAAAGTTTGTCAAATAGCTTAAATAAATCCGAGGAAGGTTGGTGGATATTTACTACAACAAGTTTCCCGAGGAGGGTTTGATCTTTAAGTAACTGCAAAACATTTTCCGAATCGGTAGAGGATAGTCCGGATGTAGGTTCATCAATGAATAAGATGTATGGTTCCCGGATCAATTCCAATGCAATATTTAATCTTTTTCTTTGGCCTCCGCTGATAAACTTGTTTAAAGGGCTTCCAACAAGGAGATCCTTGATATGAAAAAGATCTAAATCATTTAATATTTTATCAACATTTTTGATAATTTGTTCCACGGACAGATTCCCAAAACATAATTTAGCATTGTAATACAGGTTTTGATAAACAGTTAATTCTGCAATTAACAGATCATCCTGGGGAACATACCCCAATATTCCTTCCAGATCATCACTTTGTGCGTTCAGATCATAGCCATTTATCAACACATTTCCTTTTCTGAGTGTTAAAGAGCCAATTAGTACTTTTAAAAGAGTTGATTTTCCGGTGCCACTTCCTCCCATTATCCCAACCAATTGACCAGATTCAGCCTGGAAACTAAATTGGTGTATACCGTTCTCGCTGTTTTTAAATTTAAAGTCAATATTTTCAGCCTGAAGAATTACCTTTTCCGTTTGGATATTTTTCAGGTATGCCGAAACTATGTCACTATAGTATATGGGGCTTAAATGAGCTCCACGAATTGCTGAACCTTTAGGTAATATGTAAACCTGTTTTGGGAAAATGTATTTACCTTTAATCTCAAGCTTGTCTTCTCCATCTAAATAGAACAGGAATAGATTTACTTGTTGTATCTTCAAAATAAAGACCTGGCCATTGAGTCCAGTCTTCTGATGGTGATTGATTTTTGTGAAATCAAATTCAGAGTCATCACTAACCACAAGCAATTGCTTTTTATCAGGAATTCTATAAAACTTTTCTGCAATAAAGGTCCAGCAGTTGTCATAATCATCCTGATTAATCATCATTCCCTGGGCAATGGTCTGAACGGCATCACTTATAGATTGTTTAAAGCCTTCCTGTGAGGTGATTATTCTGTCGAAATATTTTACAAATTGAATTAAGCTTAACAGAATTTGATATTTGTTCTTTACATAAAGTTCATCGTTTATTTGCATACAGATACCCATAATCTTTACAGATAAGGAAGATGTTCGTTTGCTTTCTTTTCCTTGTCCGACTTTATCTAATTTCTCGAAATCCGCATCAAAAATTTGCAAATATTTCTTCACCAGGTCAGGACTGAATTGCCCGGAAAGAAAGGTGCCTACAAAGCTTCTTGAAAGGACAGAAACAGTCTCCCTATTGATGCTGGCAATAATTGCAAACAACTTCATGAGATTCTGGAGCATTGATTCAGTCATAATTTCTTCTTCTCTTGGTTAAGCAAAAGAGCTTATCATAACACTAGGATTCATCGGATTGAAATAGCAATTTTAGTTTTCCTTCTGTTTTGTTACAGCTGCAATCAATTTTGCCCTGATGAACATCCATAATTTGTTTGGCAAGAACAAGCCCCAGGTTCAGATTCACGTTTAGTAATTCTTCATTGGTTGAAAAAAAGTTCCTGGTACTTTCCTTGTCTTCTTCAGAATAATTTACTCCTCCATCAATAATTTCAAAAAAGATCATTTTGTCTTCCTTGCCAATTCTCAAGCTGATGGTGCTTTCATCCAAAGTGTGTAAAAGTGAGTTGTCGAGTATATTTACCAGGCAACTGATTATAAGGTAAAATTCACCTTTTAAAAATAATTCATGATTTTCTCCTTCAAGCTTAAGTTTTATTTTTCGCTTCTTTAAATTACCAGATATCTCAATTAACAGGTATTCAATAATTTCTCTTGTATTGATTTTGCCAAGTTCGAGTTTACCTTCATTTATTTTCAACAGTGTGATCTGATTGGCGAGTGAAGATAAGAGCTCAAATTTTGATACGTTTTTATCAAGTATATTTACCAGATTCTTCAGATCCTCAGAGATAGATTTATTTTTAAAAACCTGTATAGTTCCTCTTACTTCGTCCAGAGGTTTGTTTAATTCCTTACTTAGTATTTGTAAAAAGACTGTTTTATTCCTATCACTGTTTTTTAGCGCAATATTTGTGAATTCCAGTTCTTTCAGTATTTCCAGGTTTCTTTTTTTCAGGTTTGCAATTTCAAGGGCTTTTCTGATAGCAATTCTAATTTCCTCCGGCTCTATAGGTTTGTGAAAATAGCCTTGTATTTGCCCTTTATTTACTCCGTCTACAGTGGCTTTAAAATCAGTAAACCCGCTGATCATAAAGCGTAAAATATCAGGAAATTTATTTGCCACCTTTTCAAGTAATTCAATCCCGGTCATTACAGGCATCCGCTGGTCGGCAATAATTACCTGAATGTTCTCCTTTTTCAGTATATCCAGGCCTTTCTCGGCCGAATCAGCAGTAAATATTTCATAATCCTTTTTAAGTGCAGCCGAGAATAGAACTACATACTCCATAGAGTCATCAACATACAATACCTTTGGTTTTTTGGTTTCAGTATTTTCCATATTGAATAGCTATCAGGTTCATTCTAAATATTTTATAAGATAGTGATTTTTTGTGATTAACTCACACTATTTCTGAAAATACAGTTGTAATTATAGTTCATCCTAAATTTTTCATTAAAGTAAACTTCATAAAAGCAATTTGTAAGTAGGAAAATGCTGAGTCTATTGTAAGTTATACCTTACAAAATGGAAGAATAATGGAATAAATTCCAATTTCTTTTGTTTTAGTTACATTAAGATAGGATAATTATTTCTTAGCTTTATAGTTGATTTTCATAATGCCCAAAACACCTGTTTGAATGAAACAATTAGGATTGGTACTTGTATTTATATTATTTCTGGCTGGAAATGGTTATTGCCAATTGATGGGGTTTGAAAAGAATATTAAAGAACCAGTAGATTATATGGAAGCCTTTTCTCAAAAATCATTGAAAAGTGCTCAATTGCAGGATTATGATGTTAAATGGTATTTCCTGGACCTGGAGGCAGATAATTTATCCACAAATATAAAGGGGAGTGTTACTATCCTTGTTGAAATTAAACTGGAAGGAATATCAGAACTTGTTGTTGAACTTGCTTCAGACATGTTTGCTGATTCGATAATAATAAATTCACAGAACAGATCTTTTTCACATTCCGGAGACCTTTTAAGTATTTCTCTTGCAAGTCCTCTTTTCAAGGGTGATTTGTTGAGATTCCAGATCTATTATCATGGTCAGCCCAGCCAGGGAGTGTTTCATGCTTATGATGCGCGTTGGAATGCTCATGTAGCCTGGACATTATCTGAACCCTTTTCTGCAAAAAACTGGTTTCCGTGTAAGCAAGACCTAATAGACAAAGCCGATTCCAGCCGGGTATTTATAACTACCGCAGATGGGCTTATGGCCGGTTCCAATGGATTGTTGAAAAGCATTGTTCCTTTAGCTGATAATAAAGTTAGGTACGAATGGTTTTCAAGCTATCCTATTGTGTATTATCTTATTTCATTTGCCATCTCAAATTACCAGGATTATAGTTTTTATGCACATCCTCATGAAACCGATTCTATATTGGTTCAGAATTTTATTTATGATGACCCATCCTGTCTCAATACATTCAAAAGTGATTTGGATGAGACTTCAGAACTCATTGAACTTTATTCAGGTCTTTATTCCCAATACCCATTTTCTGATGAGAAATACGGCCATTGCCTGGTTCCTTCAGGTTCTTACATGGAGCATCAAACCATGTCAACCATGAAGGATTTTGTATACAGGATTGTGGCCCACGAATTGGCTCATCAATGGTTTGGAGACCAGGTGACCTGTGCAAGTTGGCAGGATATATGGATCAATGAGGGATTTGCTTCTTATTCGGAATATATTGCCCTCGAAAATTTAAGATCACAGGAGGATGCGGATGCCTGGATTAGAAATGCTCATAATTATGCACTGGAAAGGCCCCAGGGATCTGTATATATACCATTTGAAGAATCAGGTAATGTAAGCAGGATTTTTGATTATCGTCTTTCATATAAAAAAGGTGCTGCCATCATTCATATGTTAAGATTCGAGATGGATGATGATTTAGCCTTTTTTGAAACTTTAAAGGAATTTCAAAGGACTTTCAGGGATTCTGTTGCATATGGACTTGATTTTAAAGAGGTAGCCGAAAATGTATCTGGCCTTGACCTTACAGCTTTTTTTGATCAGTGGTATTTTGGCAAGGGCTATCCCTCTTATGAAATTAACTGGGGGCAAGTTGATGATACTCTATGGATAAGCTCCAAGCAATTCACATCCTCTGCTGAAACGCCCTTATTTAAAATGCCTCTTGAATTTAGATTTGATTTTAGTTCAGGTGATTCCACTGTCAGGGTTTTTCAGGATGAAGTGATTGAAAGTTTTAAATTTAAGGTTCCTGAAAATATTTTAAACCTGGAATTAGATCCCAGGAGTTTTTCTTTGATTGGGCCCAGTATTATAAACCACAAAATTGAACCTGATATATATCTTCAAGAAGGGTTTAAATTGTATCCAAATCCGGCAAGAGATCAAATCACTCTTGATTTTTATGGAAGCACTTCACTGCGCGTAGTTCGTGTAGTAAGTTTAACAGGGCAGAAAATTTTGGAGTTAAATGAAGATGATTCGGTATTAATTCTGGATATCAGTAATTTATCTTCAGGTATCTATATCATAGAAGTAGATGAGAAAGACTCACGCTGGATGAAGAAATTTATTAAAATGTAAATCCATTTACTGAAGACCTGAAAGAAGCGTGTTTAAATAGCCATGCGCTTATGCCTCATAACTACGTTCTCAAATTCGCAAGTTTCATTAAAATTTAGTTATTCCTTTATTTTTCAGGCAATTCCAAGTTTGTTCTATAAATAGTCCGTTATGAATATTTATACGAAAAAAAGCACCATGCTTCAGCATGGTGTTCAAAGTGGTGTACAAATCATAAACAGTGCGCTTTAGCGTACTTTTTTTTAAACAAAATCATCATCATTTTCTAATATTGATGTATTTGTATTAATCCATAATTCTTCGTTTGTGATTGTTTGGCAGGTTATAATTATTGTTCATAATAAATTGAAAGTCAGCTGGAGCTGACTAGTATGTTGCCTTAACATGCTCATTTACACCATACTGAAGCATGGTGCTGTGTTTACTAATTGTTTAAATGGCAGTACCTTTTTTATTTGCACTTATTTTGGTGACATACTGTAGATCGACTTTCCAAAGTCGATTATATGCAATACAACAAAAAAGAGCGACTTTCAAAGTCGC
>DAOWNN010000127.1 GCA_030642585.1 Bacteroidota bacterium
CGACATATGTTCTTCCAGAATTTTCTCTATTTCTATTATAACTTCCGGATGTTTTTCAGCAATGTTTATTTTTTCAGAGGGATCAACATTCAGATTATAAAGTAATGGTATTTCATGAACTGTTTTCTTATTACTTCCATATTCCGGCTGGGTAATGAAATGTGCTTTGTATTGACCCTTACGGATTGCATATACCTGTGTTCCACGGTAGTAATACACTACATCGCGGGGACTTTTTCCAGTTCCTGACAGGACAGGGAATAAATCATAGCCATCATAGATGCGGTCTTCCGGAACTTCGACATTTGCAAGATTACATAATGTGGGCAAGAGATCCATGGTTGTTCCCAATTCCATAACAACTTCAGGTTTTACTGTACCTGGATACCAGAAAATAGCCGGTTCTCTCATTCCTCCCTCATAGGTTCCTCCTTTTCCTCCGCTTAATAAGCCTGCACTTCCACCATGTTCGTTAAAGATTAACCAGGGACCATTGTCAGAGGTAAAAACAACAAGCGTGTTTTCATCCAACTCATTTCGTTCCAGGGCTGCCAGTATTTCCCCTACACTCCAATCCAACTCTTCGATGACATCGCCATAGATCCCCCGGAGGCTTCTATTCTCAAACTCTTTTGAGCGGTAGAGTGGGACATGGGGCATTGAGTGGGCCAGATATAAAAAGAAAGGGCTTTCCTGGTTTTCCTCAATAAACCTGACCGCTTCCTCAGTGTACCTCTTCGTAAGGGTAGTTTGGTCAGCCGGTCTTTCAATAATATCCGAATTTCTCATTAACGGAACATTAAAATAATCGGGACCTGGATTTCGACAGGCTTCAAGATAGGTCACACCTTGGTATTGGTGATCCATATCATTGCTATATGGAATACCAAAATAATAATCGAAGCCATGAACACCAGGGGAGTATTGAGGCAGGTGTCCTAAATGCCACTTTCCAATGCAGGCAGTAGAATACCCAACAGTTTTCAATAAGGAGGCTATGGTAGGTTCACTGTCAGAAAGTCCTCCTTTTGAATCGGGAAAGAGAACCCTTCTTTTATCACTGCACATACCTGTGCGAGCGGGTAACTGACCGGTTAACAAACCAGCCCGACTGGGAGTACAGACGGGAGCAGCAACATAAAAATTGGTCCACTTTTGACCATCATTTGCCATCTGGTCAAGGTGGGGAGTTTTTATGGTTGGATTTCCATAAACCCCAACATCACCATATCCCATATCATCGGCAAAAATGATGATAAAATTGGGCGTTTTTTGCTCATTTGGTTTGATCCCGGAATTACATCCATTTGATAATAATCCTATACCTGAACAACATAATAATAACTTGAAACATAGTGTGAATTTCATAATAACTGTTTGTTTATGATATATTATTAATATTATGGTACAATTGTATTTCAACTATAAACCATACCAATCACCTCCTTCATCGATCATTTCATTCCGAAGTTCCAACATTTTCTTCTTCATTGATTCAACTAACTCAGGGAATTGATCCGATACATCATTTTCTTGCCCTTTATCAAGTTTCAGATTGTAAAGTTCAAAAAAAGTTGGGATTTGAGTCTTTAAATAATCCATGTGATTTTCCCTGAAATACCACGGAGTGATATTGGCCAGTTTACCCTCATCCAGGCTTTCGGCTTTTGGAATTAGCTTTTGATATCCAAGAAGGCACCAATCTCCGTCCCGTAGCATGCAAACAGGGTCGTGAAAATATCGGTAGAAGAAAATTGGTTCGGTTCTTTCAATTTCTGTCTCTTCACCCAGAAACACAGGTGACAAATTGATGCCATCTATAATACGATCCGAGGGCGCCGGAATCTCTGTGATACTTGCTATCGAAGGAAGTATATCTGTAAAACTCCCTGGCATTTTACATACTTTACCTTTAGCAATTTTTATGGGCCATTTTATGATGAATGGGACACGAACCCCGCCCTCGTAGTTAAAACATTTTTCTCCCCGAAAGGGATCGTTGGAATGGTCCCACCTGGAACCGTTGTCTGAAGAGAATATGATGATGGTGTTTTTATCTAATTCCTTTTCCGACAGATAAGCCAGTAGTTTTCCAACGGCTATATCCATATTCTCAATAGCCCCATAATAGTCCTGATTATATGTATGTCTACTAGTTAACTCTTCTGGTGCGGCAACTTTCAAATGGGGTTCGTTAAACCATACATTCATAAAAAAAGGAGCGTCTTCTTTTCTATTTGTTTCCAGCCAATTAATAGCTTCGTTCACAACCAAACTACAGGCATATCCTTCTAATGGCCCAACAGGATTGCCGTTTCGGTAGTAGTTATCAGGATTCTTATGGGATGGTTTGGCATTGTTATAGGAGAAAAAACTATAATCAAATCCTTGATCGTTAGGCAGTGGCTGATTTGTACCTTTTGAAGTTAAATGCCATTTGCCAAAATGCCCTGTTCTGTATTCTCCATCTTTCAATAATTCAGCAATGGTAATTTCTTCTGATCGTAAGTGCATTGGGCAATTCTCTGGAAGGTAATTGTATATTCCAACCCTGGTAGCATTTCGTCCAGTTATTAACGCGGATCTTGATGGTGAACATACTGCTGCCCCACAATAGAAATCAGTAAATAGCATTCCTTGGTCCGCAATAGCATCGATATTTGGTGTTTGTGAGGTAGGAGGCTTATCAGAAGATTTGTCAAGATTAAAACTCCGGAAGCAAGAAACATCATTATACCCTAAATCATCAGCTAAAATCAGGATAATATTCGGAGGAACAGGACTTTCAATAATGCCATTACAAACTGGGAAAGTGAATAGAAAAAGAAAAGGAAAAAATAGAATTTTTATATGTTTCATTATAATGCAAGGTATACGGTGAAAATAGTTGAACTTATTCCTGCCCATCCGTCTAGTCAAAACAGGCAGACAGACAGGCAGGGATAAGTCAAATAAATAGAGTAATCATTACCAACCCGGATTTTGATCCAGGTTTTCATTTAAGGCCATCTCACTGTCGGGAATAGGCAAAAGCTGGTAGTGTTCTAAGTATCCGGCAGGAAATTTTGTTTCTATTATATTTCCTTCATGATCCTTAACTTCAATCGGGTAGATATCCGCACCAATATTCCATCTTTTGACATCTGCCCAGTATCTGCCTTCCAATGCAAATTCGATACGACGTTCGTGTCTTAACCTATCACGTGCTTCTGTTTGAGAAAGCCCCATGGAAAGTGATGTAATTTTCACATCATCACGTTCTGTCCTTATGCGGTTAATTATGGTAACTGCGTCATCTATACTTCCACCTGTTTCAATCAGGGCTTCTGCTTTGGCCAGAAGCACATCCGCATACCTTAAAACAATATCATTTAAAGACGACTGTCCTGAAGGCGGCAATTCTGACATCGGCTCGATCCGGTATTTCCTGGCACTTAAATGCTTCAGCCTATTTCCCGGATGATTATAGGCCCCTCCTGGATATAAATAATTGGGGAATTGATAACCCAGAATAAATGCTCCGGGTACAACAATTGTAAATTCCAGACGTGGATCTCTCCCAACATAAGGATTATCCGGATCAACTGCCGACCCATCGATCATTTCATAGGCATCCACTAAATTGTCCGTTGGAACATAGCGACTTCCTCTGGTCCAGCTTCCAGTGCCAGTGCCACAATACTGATCGTGCAAAGAACCCTGGGAGTTTTCTCCTCTCATGTATTGAATATCAAACAAGACTTCCGGGTTATTTTCATTTGCCTCCATGAACAATCCTTCGTAGCTCTGGAACAGGGAATACTTTCCTAATGCATCAATTTGTTCAATTATCTCCAGCACCTCGCTATATTTGTTTTGATATAAATAAGCCCGCATCTTCATTCCTAAGGCTGCTCCTAATGAAGCTCTGCCAAGCTCAGGAGCATCTTCATCGAGATTCGCTATTGCGATATCATAGTCATCAATAACCTGATTCCATGTTTCCTCTAGTGAAGCCCGGGAAATGGTCCTTGCTTCTTCTGTGGTAAGTGATGTTTCAATGATTGGGACACCTCCATAGGATTCTGCTAACAAGGAATAGGCAAGGCCCCGTAAAAAGTGGGTTTCTGCTTCAAATGTGGATTTTAGATCTGCACTTAGCTCCACATCATCCAAGACCTGGAGTAAATAGTTTGCACGAAAAATTATGCTATAACATCTTGTCCAGCGATAGGTAACAATATGTCCGTCACTTGACAAAAGCTGTCCATTCCCACATTTTGCAATAGGCGTGTTTCCCCAATTATGAGCATTGGGAGTAGCCCCATCAAGAACTCCAAATCCAAACAATCCCTGGTTATAAATGGATCTTTCCCGTAATTGAGCGTAGACTCCATTTAATAACAGCTTGATATCATCTTCGTTTTCTGGAAAAGTAGCAGAAGTAATCTTGCCTTCTGGAAGGAAATCCAGATATTCATCTGTACAACTATTAGGGAATAGAAGCAAAAATGAAATTAAAACATATGCTATAATATTTCTAGGTTTCATGGCTTTAAAAATTAAGATTAATACCCATTGAGATAATTCTTGGAACTGGATATAAACTGTATCCCGAATTAAACGTACTCCTTTCTGGATCATACCCCTCATAGCCTTTACTTACTATTGTAAAAACATTTTGAGCATTCGCATAGAAATAGATTCTTTGGACTCCTAAGCGGGATGCAAATTGATCCGGACAAGCATATCCCAACTGAATGTTCTTCATTTTCAAAAAACTCAATTGGTGTACCCAATAGGAAGAAGGAGAATTATCCCAGGAGTTGTTATATTTCAGACTGGGGTGATCTGTATCTGTATTCTCAGGAGTCCATGCATCTCTCCAGCGGGTTGAAAGAACTCTATTTTCCCATGATACATGTGTATAGTTATTCTGAGTATAGACATTTACGCCAGCTAGCCCCTGCAACAACATACTCAAATCAAATCCTTTATACTTTATGCTTGTAGATAATCCAAATGTAAGTTTCGGTATAGTATTGCCCAGGTCCTGTTTATCTTCAAACCCCATCTTGCCATCATTATTCACATCTTCGAATTTCAAATTCCCAGCGGTTGGGGTGTAACCGCTTGAATGCATGTGGCTTGCTGCCTCATCATCAGATTGGTAAATACCAACTGACTTATACCCATATAGCGTATTGAAAGAATACCCTTCTCTTATCAAATATAACTGGTCGGGTGATTGGCCTCCCCTGAACTTCGTAACTTCATTATTAATATAAGTTACATTCACGCCTACATTGAATCCCAATTGTTCCCTGCTGAATTTCCGGTTATTATAATTAACTACAAATTCAAATCCGTTGTTCTGCATTTCGCCAACATTTTCAAAGGGAGCAGTAATACCCCCCATGAGCAAGGGAATAGGTAACTGGACAAGAATATCCGTAGTCGTTTTCTGAAAATAATCGGCTTCCATGTTTATCCTGTTTCTAAAGAGGCCAATATCGACTCCGATATCGAGGGTGGTGCTAGTTTCCCATGTGATATCCTCATCAATCAAGGAGGTAACCGCAGCGCCTGGTGCAAAACTCCCGTTATAATTATAACTCAAATCATTGTTTTGGTCGATTACTGTTAAGTAGGGCCAATATCCGGCAATATTCTGGTTTCCAAGCTGTCCCCATGAAGCGCGCAATTTTAGATTAGAAAAAGCACTCTGGTTCTGCATGAATTCTTCCTCAATGACTCTCCAACCTGCCGAAAATCCCGGGAAAATACCCCATCTGTTTCCTTCCTTAAAACGAGAAGACCCATCCGCCCGAAGATTGACCTCAAACAAGTATTTATCCTTTAAGGCATAGTTCATTCGGCCGAAGTATGAAAAGATCTTCACTCCAACCATATCACCTTCAGCCACAATTCCCGAAGTACCGGCATTAACTTGTGTCAGGCCTTCTTTAGGTGGTTCAGTTCTGCGGGCATAAACATTTCTGATTTTGCGATCTTCCAGTTGTATTCCTGCGATGGCTGAAAAATTATGGATTTGACCAAATCTTTTGCTATAATTAAGTGTGGCAAATATATTATTGTCAATGTCAGAAACATGCTTTCTGTTAATTTCCAGACCTTCCCTATTATAATTCTTAGTAATAGTTTCAACTCCAGTGTCGGTATAACCATAAACACTCGTGTTATGTTTGTCTACTAAATCCCAGTTACCGGTAGAAGCAAATGTGGTCTTAAAAGACAAATGATCAGTGAATTTGATTTCGGTAAAGGCACTTATTGTAACAAAATGCTCCTCAGTCGCAGTTAAGCCATTGGCCGCATCAATCAAAGGATTTCGATTGTCATACAGCAGAGCTCCAGTCTGGTCATATGCCTGAACAGAACCAAACCGGCCATCACTGGTAAAAGGTGCAATATAAGGTGCTGCTCCTCCAAGCATTTCAAAGACCCGGCCTAACGAACCATATAGATAGTCAGCATATGGTTCTTCGGAATTCCTTCTTATATAATTAAATCGGCCACCAACTATTAACCAGTCAGTCACATTTGATTCCAAATTTGCCCTTATCCCATACCTTTCTGATTTTGTGCTTGGTACCATTCCATCCTGGCTCAGATAATTAAAAGAAAGAAATGAAGATA
>DAOWNN010000301.1 GCA_030642585.1 Bacteroidota bacterium
GTCTGCCGGACTTTAGTCCATAATGTTTTATTGTTACTCCGACTATTGATATTTCAGTACATTGTCGGGGTATTTCTATAATTATGACTTAAAAGTATTTAGAGAAAAATCCTTTCCGTCAAAAACGCCATAAGTGAAATGGGTGATCCAGTCGCCTAGATAAACGAAGTGGGAAGAATTCTTTAACTGTATATCAATCGGGACATGGCGATGTCCAAAAATAAAAAAATCGAATTTTTCTTTTTCGGATATTTCGTAGGCATATTGCACAAGCCATTCTTTATCTTCACCCAGAAAATCAGCAGACACACCTGACAGGCGACTATTATCAGATAATTTCCCGGCAAGCCATAATGCAAAGTTTGGATGCAACCTTGCGTACATCCATTGTAGAAGCTTGTTTGTAAATATTTTTTTCAGGATTTTGTATCCTTTATCTCCAGGGCCTAAACCATCTCCATGTGCAAGGAAGAACTTTTTGCTCTTAAATTCATAGCTGAAAGCTTCTCGATGAAGTATGACCCCGGTTTCTTCAGGGAGGTAATTAAAGACCCATATATCATGATTACCGGTGAAAAAATGAACAGGAATACCCGAATCTGTTAGTTCTGAAATTTTCCCCAGCAAACGGCTGAATCCCCTTGGGACTACTCTTTTATATTCAAACCAGAAATCAAAGATGTCTCCAAGGAGAAAGATCTCAGCAGCATCTTCCTTGATTTGATCAAGCCAGCTAACAAAGCGTTTTTCCCTTAACAGACTTGCATTATTATTGGGGATGCCAAGGTGAAGATCAGATGCAAAATATATTTTATCCCTGTCTCTCAAGATTCATAAGATCAGAAACCAAAAACCTGTTCTAATTTTATTTTTAATGCTTTTCCATGCATTTCACTACCAATAATAGTTCCTTCTTTATCTACAAAATAATTTGAAGGTATACCTTTAATATTGAACAAAGTTATCACTTTTGAATTGGGATAGGCCAAATCACAAACATTTATCCATGGCAACTCGTCAAACTGGATTGCCCTTGTCCAGGTCTCCATATTAGTGTCAAAAGAAACCTGGTAAATTTCAAATCCACTTGATTTATATTTTTCATAAAGGGGTTTAAAACTCAGATTTTCAGCAATACTTGCTTGGTCCCAGGAGGCCCAAAATGACAGAAGAACATATTTTCCCTGTAAAGAGGATAAGGAGATTGTGTCTCCTGAAGGATCTGGAAGAGAAATATCCAAACTTTGAGCTTCAGCTTCATTAATTAATTTATTTACCTTGAATTGGTTCAACCTCCCCATTTCGTTATTCAGATTGGCTATTAAGGACTTGGTATGCTTAGATTCGGGATAATACAGCTTTAAGCTGTCTGAAACCAGCTTCATAAACTGAATATCTTTAATGTCATTCAGAACATAAGTATTATCATCATATTGTTGGTATAAGGCCTTGATGGAAGCAAGTGAACCCAGGTGATCTAATATAAAGGCAATGGAATATCGTCGCTGATTGTTAAGAGTTTTGTCATAAAGAGTATTTAGTTCCATGCTTAAGGTATCAAAACCCTCCATATTAAGATTGGCCTGATAAACTTTTGTTATAGAATCAAGTATTGAGATAGTTTTTATAAGGTGATTATCAATATCCAGAAGAAAAGTAGATCCTGCAGATCCAGAAATTGTAGAGTTTCCTGGTATGTAAAAACTGTTGGACTTTAGTTTGATTTTTTCCCCGGGTTCGATAAGCAGGGTAATGAAATTGTTTTCTGATAAGCTCAATTTATAAAAATCAGCTTCCGGGGCATCAAGTTTAAATTTGAAATTTCCGGAGGATTTAATGAGGACAGAATCAATAATTTTTTTTGAATTAATATTAACTCTCTCAATGACGATGAAAACATTTTTGGCATCTGTAATATTCCCAGAAACTTGAATTTGGTTTTTATCATTACATCCCCAAAGGACAATAGGAATAAGCAGTATGAACAATTTTTTCATCCCTTATAATTGTTATGTTCGTTTTGTCGAAAAGAACTTATTTTAAATACAATATTATTCCTGGCTGAATAATTCTTCAAGTTTCGCTCCCAGGGCATCACCTCTAAGGTTTTGAGCTATAATATTTCCTTCCCTGTCTAAAAGAAAACTTGCAGGAATACCTTCATCTGGAACTTTGGAACTACCGAAGAATTCCAATATTTCAGATCACTCACATGTAACCACTTCCCAAGGCCATCTTCCATAATTCCATCCATCCATTTTTCCCTGGTTTTATCAAGAGAAACCTGGAAAATCTCAAAGCCCTTATTATGGTACTTCTTATAGTTTGCTACAAGATTAGGGTTTTCTCTGCGGCATGGACCACACCAGGCAGCCCAAAAGTCTAATAGTACTACTTTCCCTTTTGTTGAAGAAAGCCTGAGTGTATCTCCATCTGGAGTTGGGAGAGCAATTTCAGGAGGAGTTTTCCCTATGCCTAACATGTTATTTCTTAATTCAGAAAGCTTCATGTTTTCTTTCATGTCTTCAACATTTTTATGTAAAGACTTTACAAGTTCTGATTCCGGATATTTTTCAAATAATACAGAATCAATAGTTTCATAGTAAGTGTAGTCAGTTGTAGGATCAAGGATGAATTTATTGGGGCCCATTTGTTGGTACAAAGCCATTAAAGTGACAAGAGAACCGGGATTATCTTCAATAAACCTGATTGTGAAGCTTCTCATATCTTTTGTAATTTCTTCCGACTTTGTATTCAGATCTTTCATAATAGAAGCTAAATTCGGACTTTGAATACTATCATAATATACCTGGCTCAATTTTCCAATTTCTTCCATGGAGTTCATCAATTTCCCACTATATTCCTTAAGCAGTTTTGAGTCGGGAGATCCTTTGATTTCAAAGTTTTCCAGCATATTTGTGACATCTGCATCAATACTGATTTTTTCTCCGGGTTTAATGAGCAGACTAATGTAGTTCATCTGTCCTGCTGTCAGCATAAATAAGTTTGGAGCTTCCAGATCTCCTGAAAAACTGAAATGACCATTTTCATCCAATTTAGCAGAGTCTACCATTTCAAGGTTATTTGCTTTCAATACCATTAAATTTATTGTTTCCCCATTTGAGTTGGAAAAA
>DAOWNN010000038.1 GCA_030642585.1 Bacteroidota bacterium
ATAGTAGTAATTTTTGTGTTTGGATTGATGTTTGGACCCCTGGTTTTTAGCCAGGCCAGGGTATGGACTCTAGAGGAATGTATTGGGCATGCTCTTTCTGAAAACATAAGTATCAATAAGAAAAAGCTAAACAATGAAGTAGATCAGATTACATTAGAGCAGAGCAAGGCCAATAAAATTCCTTCTGTAAATGCTTCAGGAAGTCAGAATTTTAATTTTGGCAGGTCTGTTGATCCATATACAAACATATATACCCAGAATAATTTTGCCAGCAATAATTTTGCAGTAAATGCGAATTGGGATATTTTTAATGGTTTTCAGAATAAGAATACCATAATAAAGAATGAGATTGACCTGAAAACCGGAGATCTTGAGTTAAAGGAGACAGAGAACAACATAACTTTAAGCATTACTCAGGCTTACCTTCAGGTTTTATATTCGTATGAGCAGATTGATAACTTTAAAAGTAAACTGGAATCTACCAGGGCACAGGTAAAAAGAACTGAGGCTTTATTGCGGGCTGGTGAAGTTTCGGAAGGAAACTTATTCCAGATCAAAGCACAGGAAGCCACTGACCAATACAATTTGATCAATTCGGAAAATCAATTGAAAATTGCCAAAGTCAGTCTCATGCAATTAATGGAATTGCCTGTGATAGATGAATTTGAAGTATTTCAACCTGATTTTCGTGATTCTGTTCTTACCTTAAGAATTATTGAATCACCCGGAGAAATTTATCAAACTGCCCTGAAAATGCAACCGGAGATTGCAAGCTCAAGTTTAAGAGTAAATAGTGCTGAGCAGTCTATGAAAATAGCAAAAGGTGCTTCCATGCCCAGGATTACTTTATCAGGAGGAGTAAATACAGGTTATTCGAATAACAGAAACCTCTTTGACCGTGAGACATATACCCAGGTTCAGGAAATTGGATATTTGCAAAGTGACCCTACTGAAATTGTTCTCTCAGATCAACAGTTTTCGACCCTCACTCAACTAAATTATCCCTTCACCCAACAATTTACAGATAACTTTGCCCAGTCATTGAGGCTGAGTCTGAGTATTCCCATATTTAGCAACAAGCAAATTAGAAGCAATATTGCCAAATCAAGAATAAATATAGAAACTGCAAAATTAAATCAACAGGATACCGAAAATGTATTGCGAAAAAAGATTGAGCAGGCATACAATGATATGATTGCTGCTGCAAAGAATCATGATGCTGCGAACGAACAATTAAAAAACCTGGAAAGGTCATTCTCAGATTCGAAAAGGAAATATGAATTAGGTATGATCAATGCAACAGATTTTATTATAGAACAAAATCAGTATTTTGACTCCGAATCGAATTTAATCAGGGCAAAATATCAGTATATTTTTATGAACAAGATCCTTGAATTTTATAAAGGGGTACCTATAAGTTTGGAGTAGAGAAAAAAAACAATTTTATAAAGTAAGTATTAGAAATCAAAACGTATGAAAAAGTTTATTATCATTTCAGTAATAGTTTTTGTTCCATTGATAATTGCCGGATATTTTTTGCTAAACAAAGAAAATGGAGTAAGTATAATGTGGGAAACAAAAGCGGTTGAGCGAGGAGATATGGAAATTTCCATTACTGCTACAGGCACACTGGAGGCAGTTAAAGAGGTAGAGGTGGGCACACAGGTATCGGGAATTATTTCGGTTATATATGTGGATTTCAATTCGAAAGTAAGAAGAGGACAGGTTATTGCCCGCCTGGATACCACCACTCTGGCTTCGCAGGTTTATGATTCCAGGGCAAATTATACGAGAAAAAAAATCATGGTTGACCAGGCACAGCGAAACCTGAACCGGGCTGATGATCTATATAGAGAAAAAGTGATGGCACAGGTGGAGTATGATAAGGTACTTGATGACTTTGAAACTGCTAAGTCAAATCTTTTATCTGCAGATGCCCAATTAGAAAGGGCAAAGATCAATCTTAGTTATGCAACTATTATTTCGCCTATTGATGGAGTGATTATTTCGAGAAATGTAGAGCAGGGGCAAACTGTTGCATCAAGCTTTAACTCTCCAACCTTGTTTAATATCGTGAATGATTTGACCAAAATGCAGGTGGAAGCAAGTATTGATGAGGCTGATATAGGTCAGATTGAGGAAGGCCAAAAAGTTAGTTTCATGGTGGATGCATATCCCGATGACACTTTTAGCGGAGTGGTAAGGCAAAAGCGACTCAAACCTGAAATTGTTTCAAATGTTGTTACCTATATAGTAATAGTTGATGTTCCAAACCCGGATTTAAAATTAATGCCTGGAATGACGGCCAGTATTACTGTGCTGATAGACGAAAGAAGGGGTGTGTTAAAAATACCTTCACGGGCTTTGAGCTTTCAGCCCCCGTATAGCTATCTTGAATATTATCAGAATAATTTGCCAGATTCTGTTAAACAAGCTATGGACGATAGAGTTTCTTCAATGAGGGAACGAATGAAAGACCGGGGAATGACGGATAGTCAGATAGATGAGAGATTAAAAGCTATGTCATCCAGGGTAATTACAGGGGGTGGATCAGGAGGAATGGGAGGTGGACAAGCTTTTGCTGGCGGATCCAACTGGAGCAGTATGGGTCAACCTGGTATGGTTTGGGTAAAAGAAGGGGATGAAGTAAAACCACTTAGGGTAAGGACAGGAATGAGTGATGGTTCCTTTGCCGAACTTCTTGGAGAACAGTTGACAGAAGGAATGGAGGTGGTTATAGCGGCAATATATGATGAGGAAAAAGAACCTCAGCAACGCCAGACAAGTAATCCCTTTGTTCCACAAATGGGATCAGGCAGAGGAAGAGGCTTGCGATAAAAATGGATAAATAAAAAGTTGAAGTATGAATTCTGGTGAAATAATTATCTCTGTTGAAGAACTGACCAAGGTGTTTGATATGGGAGAGGTGAAAGTTCATGCACTCAGAGGTGTGAATATGAATATTCAGGAAGGTGAATTTGTTGCTATCATGGGGCCAAGCGGTTCTGGAAAGTCGACTTTTATGAATATTGTTGGTTGTCTTGACTTACCTACATCCGGAGAATATATTCTAGATGGTTTGAATGTTAAGCAGATAGATAAGGATCAGTTGGCTCGTCTGAGAAATCGTAAAATTGGATTTGTTTTTCAAACATTCAATTTGTTGGCACGTACATCTGCTCTTGAAAATGTAGAATTGCCCTTATTATATAATCCTGATTTGAAAGCTAAAGAGAGAAGAGAGAAAGCTATGAATGCCCTGGAGATGGTGGGACTTTCAAAGTGGTACCATCATTATCTTAATCAGCTTTCGGGTGGTCAGCAGCAAAGAGTTGCTATTGCAAGGTCTCTTGTGAATGACCCGGTAATTATTCTGGCCGATGAGCCCACCGGAAATCTTGATACCCGCACCAGCTTTGAAGTAATGGAAATATTTCAGGATTTGAATTTCAGGGGGAAAACGATAGCCCTTGTTACACATGAAGCTGATATTTCGCAATTTGCTGCGAGAAATGTGATGTTCAGGGATGGAAGGATCTTTAAGGAGAAGCTTGTAGCAAAAATAAAGAATGCCAGGACTGAGCTTGAAGCTTTACCTGAAGAAGATGATATTTTTTCACTGTAATTTTTACACATGAAATTCTTAAATTTAATTATCATAGCTGTCAGGTCCCTGAATAAAAATAAGGTCAGGTCACTACTTACAATGCTGGGTATAATTATCGGTGTGGCTTCGGTAATTGCCATGCTGGCAATAGGTCAGGGCTCACGTAAAAGCATTGAGGACCAGATTTCTAACCTTGGAACTAATGTTATAATGATCTTTCCCGGGGCTTCTTCCCGTGGGGGGGTATCATCTGCTGCTGGTTCGGCTGTAAGCCTTGATATGGAGGATGTAATATCAATAAGTAATGATTGTCCCAGTGTTAAGTATGTTAGCCCGGTGGCACGAACAAGTGGTCAGGTAATTGCCGGAGCGCGGAACTGGAATACCCAGTTGTATGGTATATATCCGGAATATCTGGAAATACGAAACCTGGAACTTGCAAGCGGAGAAATGTTCACTGAAACAGATGAACGCAGGGCATCAAAAGTATGTATTATCGGGGAAACAGTTGTTGAGAATCTTTTTGATGACTATACAGATCCAATAGGTCAGAAAATCAGGATTAAGAAGATTCCTTTTACAATTATTGGAGTATTGAAAGAAAGGGGGCAAAGCAGTATGGGCTCAGACCAGGATGATATTTTAATGGCACCTTTTTCAACGGTTCAAAAACGAATGAGAGGGTCACGAAGAGATATTCAACAGATTTATGCATCTGCTCAAACTGAGGAACAAATTCAGGATGCATCAGATGAAATTGATGAATTGCTTCGCCAAAGAATGAAACTGGCAAAAAATGATGATGCTCCCTATATGATCCGTACCCAAACTGAGATTGTTGAGATGTTTACATCTACTTCGGATACCATGATTGTGCTTCTGGCCAGTATTGCCAGTATCTCTCTGATAGTAGGAGGAATTGGCATCATGAATATCATGCTTGTGTCGGTAACGGAACGAACCCGGGAAATTGGTTTGAGAATGGCTATTGGTGCACGGGGCAAGGATATTCTGCGCCAGTTTCTACTGGAAGCTGTTTTGTTGAGTTTGATTGGGGGAATACTGGGTGTGGGATTAGGCACTTTAAGTTCCACTTTGGTTGTTAAACTTATGGGCTGGCCGGTATTAGTAACCAGCTACTCTATTATATTATCCTTTTCTTTTGCAACGGTGATTGGTGTTTTCTTTGGTTGGTACCCCGCAAAAAAAGCAGCCAACCTGATCCCTATGGATGCTTTAAGATATGAATAAATTAGAGAAGAGTTTAGGAGGTTTAGAAGTTGAGAGTTTAATCACCCAAAATTACATAGATGGTGTAGGTTTTTCTTGTGCTGTTTTACATTGTTAAACGTTCTTAAGAGTAGGGAGATTTTATAGCTAATGTTGGGTACAATATTTAATGAAAATTTGGGGCTGTCTTTAAAGAGCAAAGCTATGTCATTCTGAATTTATTTCAGAATCTTATTGTACTGATAATCAACTGTTGTTAGATCCTGAAACAAGCCTGTCCCGAGTTTATCGAGGGGTTCAGGATGACAAAAACATAGCCTTTTGAGAAAGCTCCGAATAAAATTTGTAAATAAATATATATAGGTAATTGTCTCAAATATGAACTTAATACATAGAACTATGAAAAGCATTAAATTATTATTTGTCTGCGGCTTGTTAAGCTGGTTTTCTCTGGCTGTTTCGGCACAGGGACTGGAAGAGATATTAACAAAGCATGAAAAAGCTATAGGTGCCGGTACCATTAACTCTGCTGTAATCAGTGGCTATAGTTACAGGGGAACAACAGAAATTCCATTTAAGCTTTATGTAAAAAATGGTAAAGTGAGGTACGAATCTACTGGTCAGAATTCAAGACCTATGATACAAATTTACGATGGCCAAAAGGGATGGATCCTTTCTCCTCGCTCACCTGATCCGCAAGAACTTACAGGAGGGCAATTATGGATGATTCAACACAGAGCTAATATTGTTAGTCCTTTATCATCGTGGCAGAAATATATTAAGAAGTTGAGACTGGAGGGAACAGAGAGACTGGAAGGAGTTGAAGTTTACAAAATCAAAATGGAGGACAAAGACGCACTTACGGAATATTACATTGATACAAAAAGCTATTTGTTGCTAAAGCAAACCAGGTTGATCCGGCAATCCGGACAAGAGCTTAAAATGCTTACCATATATAATAATTTTAAAATAGTGGATGGCTTTACCCTGGCATTTAATATTGAAACCAAGCCTGAGGGTGGTGATCTGCCTCGCGGAAGCCGTATGGGAGGAAGGGGAGGAGGTATCCAATTAATTGAGGAAGTAAAGCTTAATGTGCCTGTGGATGATAAGCTGTTTCAGTTCCAGAAATAATTATTGGTATTTGTCGTTCATCGGTTGGTAATCATCCGGAATTTTAAAAATTGAAGGATCCTGTTTAGATTCATTTATATCTTTTAGCTCCATCAGGAAGTCTCCACCATGTAAATTTCCTTCAATTTTTATTGAGAAATTCAGATCTTCGGAGAACCATTCTGTGAGTTCATTTTCATCCTCATCTGTTATTTTATATACAATGCAATTATAGCCTTCAATAATTTCATAACCTGATTTTTTGGACAGACCCTGATTCATATAGTAATCATGAAAACGAAAAGGGTCAAGCTTAGATATTTCATTTGATGCCAGTGTATTTTCCATATACATATTCATGGCAGGAACAAGAATCGTACTTTTTACTTCTTTGGTGTCAATAATAATAATACTTTCTTCACCACCCTGATGAAAATCCATTCTGTATAAATGGTCCTGAACATAAAGCTGGCCTGAAACTGCAGGTTGGTCTGCAGACAGGATAAAAAAGGTGGCATAAAACTGTGCATAGTTGGTTTGAGCCAACATTGTAATAAGAATAATAGATAAGACCAGTTTTTTCATGAGAAAACTATATTTAATGTGAGTTCTACATAATAATATACTAATACACTTAACAATATTTTTCACTTTGTAAACCCCTGCCGGCAGGTTGGAGCCTTGGTGGCAAGAAAGAAGAGTAGCCACGAAGACTCTAAGGCACCAAGAAAACACCAAGAACAGCCAATTTCGAGACAATTACCAAAATTATGCCATCAAGGTAATTAATAAATTTTCTCATATATAAGCATATTTTCTATTAAGAAAGTCTATAATTTATATTGAGCTCTTATTATTTAATACTATTATTTTCTTGTTTAATGTGAACATCTGTTTGTGGGAATGGTATGGTGATTTTGGCTTTTTTAAATGCTTTGTCAACTGCACTGGCAACTTCAGTTCTTACCGTTAAACCACCATTGTATTGCGGATAGAAAAATAATAGCCTGAAATCCAGTGAACTGTCTCCAAAATTTGCAAACCATACGTAGGGTGGAGGATCTTTCATTACCTTCTCATGCGATGTTGCACAATCCTTCAATATTTTCATTACCTGTTCAATATTACTTCCATAGGCTACACCTACCTTAATTTCCAATCGCCTCATTTCGTTAGAGAGAGTCCAGTTTATAACTTCACTGGAAACCAGGCTCCCATTTGGGACAATTACCTCAGTACGATCGAAAGTCTGGATTACACTAGCCCTCATACCTATGCTTTTCACTGTACCTTCAAGGGTTCCCACTCCAATGGTATCTCCAATACGTATTGGGCGTTCAAAAAGGAGAATTAATCCTGAAATGAAATTATTCACAATACTTTGTAAGCCAAAACCAATACCAACGCCAAGGGCACCAAATATAAATGCCAGTTTACTAAGTTCCATTCCTGCCGCAGCTACAGCAATAAAGAAACCCAAAATGACAATCAAATATTTTGCCAATACAGATATGGCTCTTGGTACTCCACGTTCAAGCTTAAGCTTGTTGAGTATGTCTTCTTCCAATACTGTACGCAATACTTTTGCGATCAAAAAGGAGATCCAGATTGTGATTACTAAAATAGCCAGGTCTCCCACTGAAAAATCTATATTTCCTGAGGTAATACTGAAATCCCATATCTTTTGAAATGTACTCTCAAAAAATCTATCTACTTTAAAAAGACTGGCTGCCACATAAGCCCATAAAAGCATTGTAAGAATATTTAGAGTCTTAATAAACCATGATGAAATATCAGTGGCAAATTTCTTAAAAACATTGAACTTTTGCATATACTCGCTCAATATTAGCATGTCTACAAAGCCTGAAAGTATTATGTTGGCAGTATAAAACAGGAAGATGCTGAAGTATACCCAGATAAAAGCATTGATGATAAACTCCTCAAATACATAGTAGCCGAAAAATGTTGAGATTATTGTCAAAGAAAGGATAAATATGGAAAGAAAAATAAACCCGTTCAGAATACCCTGGGTGAATTTTTGCATAAAAATCAAACTGGCCCTTTTATTCCTTGAAAAATCAATCAATCCAAAAACTAATACTATAGCAAGAAGTATTAAAAACAGATTACTAAGAATAAAGCCATATAAGGTAAGGTCAACCAGGTTTGCCAGAAGAAAAATAGCGCCAATACCATATATATACTTATTTAATGCTTTATCAAGTAGTTTTGGGATCAGGATCATGAGAGGAATAAGTGTTATCACAAAAATAATTTTATAATAATCTTGCGGTGCAACCGGAGAAAGAAGCCTTGCTATGATGAGTGAAATGAAAATTGAAGTCGAGAGTGTATGAGAAAGTAATTTAAGTGCCTTGTTTATCAGGAAATATTGTTCTTCTTCTCTTGGGGCCAAATATGTATTACGCTTGATAAAAACCAGAATCCCGTATATGAATACAAAAATAAACAGAATAATCAGGAACCTGAATTTATTATTGTTCACATAATCCAGTACAGGCAGCATATTTCGTTTGAAATTCGATATTACACTCCCAAGGATCTTATCATCTTTTTCTTTATTAAACAAAACCTTATGAAGTGCAGGTCCTTTTGTGTTGAGCAGAGTATTTTCCATTTCCTCAACAGTTGCCTGAATTGTTGAAAGTTTTTCATCAATAGCTATACTGGTTTCAGTTGTCCGTTCCAATTGCAACATTACCAATTGATTTTTCCGTGTAATCGTATCGCCAATAGCTTCTAAATTTACAAGAAAAGAGGAAACAAGTTGTTTATTTGCTTTTGGTAGTTCTTCAGGAAAAGCTTCCAGACTTCTGCTCCATGTACTTTCAATTGTCTGAAGTGCATCAGTCTCATTTTTTAAGTCATTTAGAATGTCGTTAAGCTGTGTCTGAAACCTGTTATTCTGTGTTTTCTTCTGATTCCACAGATACATACGGTTTTCAAGTTCTCTTCTTTCCACACTTCCGGTATCACTGGCTGAAAGCTCTTTAACGAAAAGATCAAAATCAACAAAAAAACTATCCAGTTCAACACGAATAATTTCAAGTTCATTGTCGGAGATCAGACTTTTATAGATCTGCCGCATTTCAGAATTTGCTTCAGGAAGTTTGTTTGCAATCTCATTGGCAGGAATAAGTTCCGGTTCAACAATTTTGATTGTATCAGTACCTGATACCTGGCCGAAGCTGTATACACCAGAAATTGTTAGGCTAAGTAAGAATAGAAACCAAAAGGAAAATACTTTTCCTGCATGCGCTTTTAGCGATTGTATGTGCTGGTTCATCTTATATTATTTTATGAGTAGTATTGAAGTGTCTTGAAATTGTCTGCAAGATATTCAATTTTTCCTTTTTGGGAAGAATGTAAAACTGGCAATACTGAAAATGATTAATAATTCACCGGCAATAAATAAACCCCATTGAAATTTTTCCGGCATATAATTAAGTATAGCTTTGGTGAAACCCGGCTCCAGCAAAGATGGACCACCTCTGCTAAAATATCCTTCAGCTATCAGCAATTTTGTATAGTCAAAAATAAAACTTGAAAAGATGAGAATAGCTCCCGTAAGAATTGTATACCAAAAGATTGGTTTTATTACTATTGGTGCTTGAATACGTGTAAATACTGCAAAAGCAAAAAAGATCATTGTAAATGAGCAAATCAGTGGTGCCAGTACGGGTCCTATCCAGGTAATGGGAATAAGGAAGAGGATGTCCCAGGTAAGTATGGATTCGGGCCAGTCAAGGAATAATTTTAAAGCGATGTAATAGAATATATCCCACACTCCAAAGCTGAATAAAAACCATGAAAACTTTTCAAGTGCAGACTTACCGATAAGAAATCCAATACTTAAAAGCATGATCATCGTACTAAGCTCGCGTACCAGCTCAATTACAAATATCCTGGGTGGAAGCAACTCCAGAGGAAATGAAAATCCTTGAGGGTAGTACAACTCTCGTATATAAACCACCACTATGGCTTCAAGAAAACCCATAGCAATTGAAAAAATTGCTACTATAAGGATTTTTTTATTTAGCCCGGAATGAAACAAAGGTCTAAGAATATAATTGATTTTTAGGATTATAATTTTTTAAAAATATGCTAATCACTCATCTAAAGATAGTATATTCTTAAAAGACCAGCAAAACCTGAGATCAATAAGAAGGCTTAAGTAAAGTATGATAAAAACCAGATATGCATTAAGGATTTTATTGCTGATTTATAGCCTTCTTCTATTATCTATACTTAATTTATACAATCCACAGATAATTCTGTGAATTCTCTTTTTTATTGAGCCAGAATAATGTATCATTGCCGAAATTATTTACCAATAAAATTTATATAAAATGTTAAAGAAGAGTATACTATTATTCCTTTTTGCAGGGCTTCTTGTCTCTTCCTGTAAAGTGAACAGGAACATGGAAAATTCTGTATTGGATACAGATTTGCAAAAGGCCAGTTACAGTCTTGGAGTTACCGCAGGTTCTTATTATTTAAAGCAGGGATTTGACAGTCTTGACCTGCAAGCTTTTTACAACGGATTTAGTACTACAATGAATGAGGGTGACCTACAAATGACGGAAGAAGAATGCAATGCATTTTTGCAGGAATTTTTCACAAAAGCATCTGCTGCCAAAACTGATAACATGAAGAAAGAAGGACTGGAATTCCTGGCAGATAATGGAAAAAGAGATGGTGTTATTACGCTGGAAAGCGGACTACAATACGAGGTAATTACTGAGGGTACAGGTGCAATTCCTGCCTTAACCGATAAGGTAAAGACACATTACCATGGCACTTTGCTTGATGGAACTGTATTTGACAGCTCTGTTGAGAGGGGAGAACCTATTTCTTTTTCGGTAAACGGAGTAATTGCCGGCTGGACCGAGGCCTTGCAACTAATGAAGGTTGGTTCAAAATGGCGTTTGTTTGTTCCATATGATCTTGCTTATGGAGAACGCGGCGCGGGACAGGACATTGGGCCCTATGCAACTTTAATTTTTGAAGTGGAATTACTGGACATTGAAGAATAATCCCAATCAGTAGTAAAATTGGACCTCTCATTGTGGACTAAGCCCTGAACTAAAGGAATATCTAAATTCCCCACCTTGGAAAGGAGGGGTGGCCTGAGCGCAGCGAGGGACGGGGTGGTTGGAAACATAAGCTCCTCACGCAGGCTTATACATCGTGCTACCCATAGGGAAAGAATTAAGAACCACCTTCCCCCATTCTGATGCCAATCCGGTTAAATACTCCAAGGGAGTAAAGACAAAGTCTCTATTTCACAGAGCCAACCTATAAAGCCAATACCAATCAGAATGCGGTAGAGGGTGTCCAAAAAGTTACTATAACGCATATCGTCATCCTGAACTTGATTATTCACTTTGTTCATGAGACCGCTGCGCTAAGTTCAGGATCTGTTTATAATTAATAACTTAACCCGGAAAATGCATGCATTTTCTGCGAT
>DAOWNN010000133.1 GCA_030642585.1 Bacteroidota bacterium
AAGCGTGCTGTTAATACCAGTTCTTTTTCACTTGCTTCGGGACGTATAAATCGACGATAAAAATCATTTACAATGTAAGAAGATCCCCAATTCAGGTGGGTTCCGATTGTGGACATATAGGCTGCAATAATGGAAGCCACAACCAGGCCTAACCATCCAACTCCGATCTTGGAAAGCATAACCGGGTATGCAATATCGTCTTTCAGGTAGGTCTCAGAAATATCCGGAAAATCAGCGCGTATGGAAGCAAGATCAGGGTAAATGATCAGGGAAGCCAGGGCCACAATGATCCATGGCCACGGCCGGAGAGCATAATGGGCAAAATTAAATAAGAGGGTTGCTCCAATAGCATTCTTTTCATCTTTTGCAGATAACATCCTCTGGGCAATGTATCCTCCTCCTCCGGGCTCTGCTCCGGGATACCATACTGCCCACCATTGTACGGCAATAGGAATAATAAGTAGTGGAAGATAAACAGACGGATTAGTCATGTCCGGAAGAAAATTAACTTTGTCACCCAGTTCGGCCAACATGCCTTTTAATCCTCCTATTGCCTGTACCTCCGGTTGTTTGACGGCTACAACTGCTGCAAATATTGCCCCAAACATGGCAATACCGTATTGAAAGAAATCTGCCCAGACAACACCTCGCAATCCTCCTAAGCCTGCATAAATTACCACAATAACAGATGCTGATACAACAGTTATCCAGGGTTTCACGCCAAACATCACATCACCTATTTTAATTGCAGCAAGGGAAACTGTACCCATTATCAGGGTGTTGAAGAAAACTCCCAGGTATATGGCCCTGAAACCACGCAGAAATGAAGCTGCCTTACCATGATACCGGATTTCATAAAATTCCAGGTCTGTCATTACATTTGATCTGCGCCATAATCGCGCATAAATAAATACAGTTACCATTCCGGTGATAAGGAAAGCCCACCAGGCCCAGTTTTTTGCCACCCCGTCTTCACGTACCATGCCGGTAACAAGGTTAGGAGTGTCTGCAGAAAATGTGCATGCCACCATGGAAATACCCAACAACCACCAGGGCATTCCCCGGCCACCCAAAAAGAATTCGGTGGTATTTTTACCGGCTTTCTTTGAAGCTACATATCCGATTAAAAGAACGATGCTGAAAAATATTGCAAGTATTACAAAATCAATAGTGACGAGTTTCATAAGTATGTATTAGTAAAATATTAATTATTGTGCACGAACACATTTGTGAAGTAAATATACATTTTTTATTGAGGAATTGTTTTTGTGGTTTATGAAGTTTTATTTGAAAACCAGTTCTCCAAAGTATTCTGGTCTGTGAAAATCAGGCTCATCTGTCAATATTGGGTTCCATGACAGAAAGTGTGGAACAACTTGCTTATCTCCGCATTTGTAAAAATTGCAATAGGCTGTTTTATTTTTTAAGGAAGTTAAACCAGGTAATTTAAATACTGATATTGGAATGACTACATCCAGGGTCCATTTCGTTTTGCTATCAACAATATTTATTTTATTGGTTCCCAGAGAAGGTTTTACTTTTATTTTTTTTAGTAAATCTATATCGAGCCACTGCCTTGAATTTCTGTTTTCTCCATATGCCCCAAGTATAGTGCCTATGCAATTAAACTCCAGGTTATAATAATTTCCTTTATCAAATGATATAAAGAACTCCACACAACTGTCTTCAAACACAGGGTCATTAAATTTTTTATATACAGCTTTTATATTTGACTCCTGTACAAAGTACTTCAGATAGATATGTTGTTCATCATGACTGATGTTAAAACTTGCTTCCACATCACACCCAATATCCCACATATCAGAACTAATCTCATGAATATCTTCATTCAGGATATCAACTCCGGCATCATGTTCATTTACGTTTCTTACGAATATATTTTTCATACTTTACATTTTTTTACGACTTAAACAATTGAGGCAGAAACCTTAACATTGAATGAATAGGAATCAAACAATAGCATCATCCTTCCAACCACCCCGGCCCTCGGGTACTCAAGCCACCCCTCCTGGCCAGGAGGGGAATTTTTCATCTTCCTGTATGTTTAGTAAATTCTTAATTTCTCCTCCTTTTCAAGGAGGAGTACCCTGGCGAATGAATTAATCATTGTAACAAAGCAAATCTCCTGTTTTTCCTTTATTATAAATAGGGAGTTAAAAGTATAAGTTCGCCAAGGGGAGGTGGTTCTTAAATTGAGGCGTATGCCCACAGGAACTAGCCGGCAATATATTCATTTCCAACCTTCCTGGCCCTAACTGGTTTATCCAGGTCGATTCCCAGTGCAAGTCCTGTTTCAACCAGTATGTTCCAGCCCGCAACCAATTCAACATAATGTTCATATTCACCTCCATCCGGAATTTTAATTGTCGGGAAAATTGTATCCCGCTTTGAAATTGCGATGACATTCATTCCAACTCCCTCTACCAGACATTCCCTGAACTTTTCTTCTTCGCTTTCAAAAGGATCAATTATTATTAGCACATCATTTTTGTTTAGTACCTCTTCGATACCATGAACAGCATAAGTTCCTTCCAGGTAATCTGATTTCTTCCTGGTTATTTCGTTAGTTTTTAATCTCAATTCTTCTGCAACACCTGTATTCTTCCCCGAGAATAATATTGTATCAGCATTTTTAATCAGCTTGATCAATTCACTGTCAATTTCTATTGTAAGTGCTGTTTCAATATCATCTGATAATTTAGCCAGCCCTTTCATGCCTGAATCATCCAAATACCTGAGCAGACTGTCATAGAACAAGGCCTGCTCAACTACACTTTTTGTGGCAGCTACAGCATTTTCTTTACCGCAGGATAGAACATATGATTCTTTTGCAAGATCTGTCAGAGGTGTATCCTGAAATGATGTTAAGCCAAAAAAACTATCATGCCCTGCTTTTTTTAATTTTGTAAACAGGCGGATCAGCTCCTTTGTTTTTCCGGAATTAGAAGCTCCAAACACAGCATAATTATCCAGATCATATTCCAAAGCCTGGGTGGAGCCTTCTGTTACAATGTTAAAACCATTGGTTTTCAAGGAAGCATAAATACTTCTTTTAGCCGGGAAGATCCTGCTACTGCCTTCTCCTGTGGCAAAAAGTGCCGATTTCTTTTTTATAGCTTCAACAAAAGGTTCTGCACAGGAGGGCCGGAAGTTTCTAACTACTTCTACAGTTTCCATCATCTCTTTTACAAGAGCGTATTTTTTGTATTTATCATCTTTGAGCTTCATATTATATTCTGTTTTTATGAATAAACTCTTTTAATTCGTTCTGGATTAAAGCTTCTTTCTGAAATCCACCCCCCAGATGTTGCCAGTAGACCTCTGCATATTTAACTCCAATGGTTTTACCTAGTTTTTCATTGTAGGCTTTCATTAATTCAAAGAAGTTGTCCATTTTGTGCATATGTTTCATTAAATCGATTTGTGAAAGATGATATGAAAGCATTTCTACTTTTGTTTCAATAACAGAGGTGATATCCAGGTAAAAATGTGGTTCTGTGAGTTTTTCCCCCATTGGATCACTAAGGTCAATGGTTGCTGAATGGTAGAACAATGGTGTAATCTCAAGATGAGCTTCCTCACAGGGTACATTCGGAAGGCTGGCTACCAGGGCAGAAGCTTCTGCTATATGGCTTGCCACCCGGTGGTCAGGGTGATAATCTACAGGAAGATGAGAAATGACAATACCGGCTTTTACCTTTCTGATCAGGTTGGTGAATGCAATTCGCATTTCTGCATTGTCATAAGCATAACCATCTTTCTGGTTAAGACAGTAATAATCGGCATTTAGTACAGCAGCGGCATTCCTGGCTTCCTCTTTTCGTATCGCAATGGTTTTTTCACGATTTCCACTCATACCCCCAAGGCCTCCTGCAGTTAAAGTAACAATGGTTATCCTGTAGCCCCTATCGGCCAGTAACTTTAACATTCCGGCCGAAAATGCTTCGGTATCATCAGGATGGGCATGCAAAACAATTACACTTTTATTAAAATTATTCATGGTTTATGTTTTGATAAAATTTCTTTCAAGCCTGGAAAAATCAGGTAATTCGTCAATCAGAGGACTTAGATATTCCATAAAAAGTGAGCTGGGGAAGTTTCCTTCCTTATTCAGGAATTCTGCAGGCATAGATTTTGCCCTGACTGCAACATCGGTCAGAAGAGCTTTTTCATAGCTTACTTCATAGGGCGAATTTGAAATGCGATTTATAGAAACCATATAGCCGGATTCTTCATTTTCGGCTAGACGAACAGCTGCCACTCCACATTGATAGGCTTCTTCATTATCGTTAGGTACAGAGCGCACGTAATCACTCATAATTAATGATTCCGTAATTTGAAATTCACCCCTCCAGCCAAACTCATCATTTATCATCTTATGAACATTTAAGCCAACACTTGCACCTCCCATGGCACCGAATTCTATATTGTTAAATTTATCTTTTCTTTGGGATGAACTAACTGGCATTCCGTCTGAATACTTTATGCCCTCACTAACAACAATCGAAACCCAGCCATATTTTTCTTCTGCTTTCTTCACATCATGCAGGAAATTTTCCTTATTAAAAGTGGTTTCAGGAGGGTAGATAAGGTGGGGGGCATCATCTTTCTCTTTTTTTGCCAGGGCAGTGGAGGCAGCCAGCCAGCCTGCGTCACGGCCAATAGTCTGATATATTACATACTTGTCTACTTTTTGCATATCGCGCGCCAGCCATCCGCCCTGTAAAACATTCAGAATATTGCTTTTGGCAGCAGATGCAAAACCTGGTGTGTGATCGGTTCCAAATAAATCGTTATCCACAGTTTTAGGTATGCCTACACCAATTAAGTCATATTTTTGTCCTATGCAGTATTGTTCAAGGCGATTGATGGTATCCATGGTGTCATTTCCCCCAATCAGAAAGACATATCTTATATTATACTTCCTTAGTACTTCAAGAATTTTAGGAAGATCTTCATTTTTCAGTTTATGCCTGGATGAGCCCAGGGCTGACGAGGGCGTGAATCTTAGTTTACGTACAAGCAATTCGGGTTGCTTATTCAAATTGAAAAATTCTTCTTTCAAAAAACCTTCAATGCCATAATTCATCCCAAAAAGAGATTTGATTTTTCCTGATTTTTTAATCTCTTCAATTACGCCAGCCAGGCTGGCATTAATTACTGAAGTCGGACCTCCTGATTGCCCTATAACCGCATTGCCTTTAATCATAATTATAGCTTTAGTAAGAAATTGCCCCGTAAAGGAAGGTACTTATTACACATAATCATTGCTTATTGAAGAAACTATATCAATCATTTTTTCATACTGCTTCTCCATGCTATTTAAAAGTTTAAATTGAGTTTTGGCTCTTTGCAGGTTATGTTCTCTATGTTTTATTTTAAAGTAATGATCTCCTTTTAAGTAGTCTGTAAGAAACCTTATACCAATTATATATGGCAGCAATTTGGCAGCCAGCGGCAAATACTCCAATTCACGGTTTGTAAGGCTTACCATTTCTTTAAGATATCCCCTGGTGTATCCCTCAAATAAATCAATGTCCATTTTCACCTTTTCCAGGTTCACCTCATCTTCTGCACCGGTGTTTGTAGCAGTTCTTATTGAGTCCCCGAAATCATAATGTATAATACCGGGCATTACCGTGTCAAGATCAATAACACATAGTCCGTTGTCATTCTTGTCAAGCAATACATTGTTAAACTTGGTGTCGTTATGAGTAACCCTTGTGGGAATTTCTCCTTTCCTCGACAGATCAAGCAAAATCTTCATTTCATCCATCCGGTTTTCAACAAATTTGATTTCATTACTTACATTGGCTGAACGTTTTTCTTTATCTGCAGCAAGGGCACTAAATAATTCATTTAGCCGGAATTCAATATTATGGAAGTCCCTGATCGTCTCGTTAAGGGGCTTGCCTGGCAGATCAGACAGGAAATTTTGAAATTTGCCGAACATTCTCCCGGCTTCATATGCCTGGTGTGCTGTTTTAACTATATCATAAGTATTATGGTCCTCAATAAACAGGTACATACGATAATAGTTACCGGTATCATCCAGGTAGAAAGTTTTCCCATCTACCGTTTCAATAAGGCTTAATGTTTCCCTGTCAGGATTTGAACCTGGAATTTCTGATAGTTTTTTCCGGATGTGTGTAGTAACTCTTTGGATATTTTCCATTAATCCCTGGACGTCCTTAAATACCTTGTGATTAATTCTTTGAAGCAGGTAATTACTGGATGATTTTTCACCAGTTACTACTTTATAGGTATCATTAATATGACCTGTTCCATACGGAGAAAAATCAATAATTGTTCCTTCAGTTTGAAAT
>DAOWNN010000110.1 GCA_030642585.1 Bacteroidota bacterium
CAAGGTATCTCCGGCTCCCCTCAATACTCCATTTATGGAAAACATTATGGAAAAAACCACATAAAAAAGGCTAACAATAGACAGGTATTCATATCCAATTCTTATAACCTCGGAGTCATTTGTAAACAAATTCATTAAATCCTTACCCCAAAGAAGTAAGACAGCAGTAACCAGAACTGAAATCACACTTGACATTAATATGGTTGAAATCAGGCCTTTCCTTACTCTTTCCTGTTTGTTGGCACCCAGGTTTTGCCCTACAAAAGTAGCAAGTGCTGCGGAGAAATTCATGGCTGGCATAATGGCAAGAGAGTCCAGCCTGATAGCTACTGAGTACCCGGCAATTACATCTGTTCCAAAAGTGTTTACAATTCCCATTAGAGCCATCATACCAAGGGCAACAACTGATTGCTGAATCCCGGAGGGCAATCCAATCTTAAAGGCTTTCCTGAAAAGTTCCCGGTCAAATCTCAAGGCCCTGATCCTTAGTTTGACTACCTCATGCGATTTGTTCAGATAAAATATGGTTGTAAGGAAAGCTCCGGTTTGAGACAATACTGTAGCAAAAGCTGCTCCCTCAATACCCCATTTAAATACAACCACAAATAGAATATCAAGCACAATATTAAAAAGGGTTGCTACAATTAAAAAGTATAATGGCGTTTTAGAATCACCCAATCCTCGTAAAATTGCACTGGTGCCACTAAACCCAAAAAAGGAGACCATTCCAAGCAAATAAATATTGAGGTAGCTTTTTGCCTGTGGCAAAATTTCTTCAGGCAACTGCATCAGCCTGAAAATCTCATCACTGAAATATATGCCTATAACACTAATGAAGATTGAGGAAAAGAACAGAAAGATATAAAAAGTACTAATGGTACGTTTAATCCTCTCTATGTCTTTGGCTCCAAAATATTGAGAAATAACGACCATTGCTCCACTGGCAATACCAGTAATCATGGAAATGAGCAAAAATACGATGGGAAAAGAAGCTCCAACGGCAGCAAGTGCTTCCTTACCAAGAAAGTTCCCAACAATTATGCTATCAACAATATTGTAAAGCTGCTGAAACACATTGCCTATAAGCATAGGCATGGCGAAATTAAAAATAAGCCTGCTTTCTTTTCCGATTGTCAGATCCTTCATCCTGTAAAAAAGTATCCTGCGAAATTGGAGAAATAATTCCGACCCACAAAACATGGGAAGATTTTAACACTTCTTTAATTCAACGGTAAAATGCCTCAATATTGGCACCTCCTTAACAATCTTTACGCCTCTTTTTATTTTGTTCCTGCGGTCATAAATATTCTTGAGAGCAGCTGCTACCACGTCCATGTGTGTATAACTATATGCCCTTCTGGGTATTGCAAGTCTAACCAATTCGAGTTCAGGGAACCTGTTCTTACGGGTCACAGGATCCCGGTCGGCCATAATTGCTCCTAATTCTACCCCTCTGACTCCTGCCTCAAGATAAAGCTCAATTGCAAGGGTTTGTGCAGGGAACTCTTCGCGTGGAATATTAGAAAGAAATTTGCTGGCGTTCACAAAAATTGCATGCCCACCATAGGGTTTCATTACCGGAATGCCATATTTTGAGCACTGTTCTCCAAGATATGCCACCTGATTTATCCTCGATTCAAGATAATTAAATTCGGTGGCTTCGTCCAGTCCTTGAGCCAGGGCATTCATATCCCTTCCTGCCATTCCTCCATAGGTAAGGTAGCCTTCAAACATGATGTTATAAACGGAAGCCCTATCGTAATAATCTCTATCACGGAATGCCATAAATCCCCCTATGTTCACTATTCCATCTTTCTTACTGCTCATGGTCATGCCGTCGGCATAGCGGAACATCTCTTTTACAATTTCTTTGATAGTAAGGTTCCTGTATCCCTTTTCCCTGATTTTGATGAAGTAGGCATTTTCTGCAAAACGGGCAGAATCGAAGATCACCTTTGTATTATACTTATGTGCAAGTCCTTGAACAGATTTCAGGTTCTGCATACTTACTGGCTGCCCACCAGTTGTATTGCAAGTTAATGTAACAATGATAAATGGAATGTTTTCGGATGGATTCTTTTTCAAAATGTCTTCAAGTTTCTCCAGGTCAAGATTTCCTTTAAAAGGATAGATAAGTTCAGGATCAAATGCTTTTTCAACGGTGCAATCTACCGCAACAGCTTTTCTGAATTCTATATGCCCTTTGGTTGTGTCGAAATGAGCATTTCCTGGAATCAGATTTCCTTCTTTTAGAATAGCTGAAAAAAGAACATTTTCTGCAGCCCTGCCCTGATGTGTGGGTAAGAAATACTCAAAGCCGGTTAGTTTTTTCACCATTTCTTTAAGCCGGTAATATGAATCCGATCCGGCATAGCTCTCGTCTCCGGTCATCAAAGCTGCCCACTGCTTATCACTCATGGCACCTGTACCTGAGTCTGTTAACAGGTCAATAAACACTTGCTTCCCTGTCAGGTTAAAAAGATTGTATTTTGCATCTTTTATCCACTTTTTTCTCTCTTCAAATGAACTCTTCTGGATTTGCTCAACCATTTTGATTTTATATGGTTCGGCATATGGAATTTTCATGATAATTGAATTATTATGATTTGGTAAATTAACAAATGAACTAATGGCTTTAGTTCCTTGTGAAAATAATCTTGAGAAAGCCCCGTTTAAAGTTTGAAAAAGGGATAGTTGTCTCTATTTTTGATGTTTAAATAAAGACTTTGTGTGAAAAATGAAGAGATAATTTTCATTTTATTTTTGTGATAAAGAACAAAAGTAATGAAAATTATTCATTTTTCAATTATGAAACTGCCTGCTAACATGATAATTGAAGGAATATAAATTGAATTTTATTTATAGAAATACCAAGACTAAGAATAGTGAAAATTGTGAATAAGCGAATGATTATATCCTGCACTAACACCTTGTTGAAAGTGTGGTGGATTACATTCATGTTATTGGTTTTATCTAATTCTTCATTGGCTCAACCCGATAGCCTAAACCTTTTTCAGGAAGATAGTCCTGGAGTGGATAGCATACTTCAGATAAACCTTCAGCAAGAAGAAAAGATTAGTGTTCCTGACAGTTTAGTAAATGCATTGAAACTTGTCAAAGAGTTTTATAATAAGCATGATCGCTGGGATGCAGAGGATGCCTCACTGAAGCTGGCGATTGAAAGGTTGATTATCTATATTGAAAATGGGCCTTTGGAACCAAGCCTGGAACTTATAAAGAATTATCCTTTCTCAATATCAATCATGGATACAAGCCTCATCCATCCTGAACAGCCTTATCCTTTGGCTGATACCTCTGAAGCACGGGAAGCAGATTCATTACTTGTGCCCGGGGACAGCCTTATTCTTCAAAGTTTGACTCCAATGGGCTCTGTTAGGGAGGCAGATTCTTTCACTCTTGCCAGTGATAGTAACATAATGGCGGTTTCTATTATTTCCGACAGTTTGGTTTCAGGGGAAGAAGTCGCAAAAAAGGAATATCTGATGATTGATGATTCAATTAAGCTTGCACTGGATGCTTTGGTTGGGTTTCTGGAGACAGATTCAATAAAAATATGGTTTTCAAATATTGCTGGAGATTCGGTTGAAATTGTTTTAAAAGATGGGATACAGATGACCAGGCGATTCTGGCTCAAGAATGAAATGTTGGATTCTATTGGTTTATGGATGGATGCGATAGCCAGTAACAGATTACTTATCCTGATGGAAGACGGTCTTGAGGTAAATAGAATGAAAGGAAGGAAATACAGGGACAATTTCATGTTTACCACTCTGGAAATAGACCAGAATATAAGAAGTGTAAATTTGAAAGAGATAAAGAAAAATCCATGGGAATTTGGTGGAATTGGCCAGCTTTTGCTTTCTCAAGTGTATTTGAGTAACTGGGCAAAAGGAGGCCAGAGCTCTATTTCAGTGCTGGTAAGAGGAGACTTGAATGCCAATTATTCAAAGGATAAGTTAAAATGGGAGAATTCAATTCGCTCAAAATACGGTCTGGTAAAGTATAGGGATGAAGGTCTCCGGAAGAATGAGGATTTTTGGGAAATAAGTACCACTGTAGGGTGGAAGGCATCAAAAAAGTGGTATTATAGTTTTGGGTTTAACCTAAAAAGCCAGTTTGCAAAAGGGTATAATTATCCCAACGATTCAATAATTGTGTCCAATATTTTTTCGCCTGGGTATTTATATACAACTGCTGGATTTGAGTACAATCCGGTTAAAACAACTTCAGTGACTTTTTCACCTTTGACTTATCGTTCAAGCTTTGTGTTAGATACTACTAATATTGAACATACAAAGTACGGTGTTCCTCTGGATAAGAGAGCAAAATCAGAGCTTGGTTTCCTGCTTAAAGCACGTCACACTTATAGGTTTAAGGAGGATATTAGCATAGAAAATCGCCTGCAGTTTTTTGCAGACTATAAGGGATTTAGAAAAGTAGATTTTGATTGGGAATTGAACCTGCAACTGGAACTGGGGCCATTTTTTACCTTTAGCATTACCAGCCATATTTTATATAATACCGATGTAAAGTTCCCTGTATATGATGATGCTGGCACAGAAACAGGGGAAGAGGCAAAGATGCAGTTTAAGGAATGGATGGGATTTGGAATTGCTTATAAGTTTTAACTTTCAATTGTAATTTGCTAGAGAATTTCAGGAGTAGAGCAAAAATATTGAAATGGGTAAATTCAAATAAAGGTGTTTGCTTTTTTTTGCCTTAACAATGAAATAGTTGGGCTAAAGCCCTATTATACTACTTGTTAACTAAGGGGCTGTCTCAAGAGACACTTTATTGCGAATCGTCATCCTGAACTTGTTTCAGGATCTGCTCATTAGCTTTAATCCCCCTGACGCTTCAGCCAGAATCTCCGACCTTTCGGGTCGCAAAGCTTCTATTTTTACAGGGCTTTGAAATATATTCTGAATTTTTTAAATTCTTTACCTCCTGCCTTTATCACTTCGGCATTCATTTTTGTATTGGTCTCCAAAATAACGTGGCTTTCTATTGTAGTCATCCCCCTTTTCATTGCTGTTTCAAGAATTTTAACTGCCATGAGGGCATCGGTTCCCATTCCTCTATATTGCGAATGAATAGCTCCAAGTAGCAAAACAAGGTGTTTCGTGCGTTTCATAGATGTCAGAATTTTGAAAATACCAAATGGATATAATTTACCCTTTGCTTTCTTAAGACCTTCTCCAAGGTCGGGCATAGCAATTACAAAACCAATAACTTTCTCACCTTTAGTGACTACTTTACAAAAATCCGGATCGAGTATTGGCAGATATCGTTTTGCATACTCCTGCATTTCTTTTTCTGTAAGTGGAACATACCCATAGATCTTTCCGTAAGTCTCATTCATTAATTGAAGGACAGGAATAATAAAATCTTTGAGTTCTTTTGTGCTCTTGAATTCAACAAGCTTAAACTCTCCATTATTGATCAGCCGGGAATATATTCCTGTATACAACTCAGGCATTTTGTCAGGAACCTTTATAAGATAATCATTCAGGTCCACTTTCTTTTTATAGCCCTCATTTTCAATTAAGTCAACCATGTAAGGATGATTGCAAGCTGTTTCCAGCACCGCCCGGTGTTCAAAGCCCTCAATAAGTAAACCCTGAGGATCCTTATCTGAAAACCCCATCGGACCAATTATTTTTTCCATTCCTTTTTGTTTTGCCCAATTCTCAATATATTGTAATAGGCTATGGGCTATTTCAGTTTGATCCTCACATTCCATAAAAGCAAAACGAGCATGATTTTCCTTATGAATTTCATTGTATCTTTTGTTTATCAGCCCCATGATTCTGCCGACTATTTTCCCGTTATTACTGGCAAGAAGCAGGACGGTATCAGAATAGGAAAAGCTTTTGTTTTTCCGGGGATCGAAAAATTTCCAATCATCCGGGTAAATTGAAGGTATCCAGGCATCATGGTTTTTATGAATAGAGGCAGGATAATAAATGAATTTTTTAAGATCCTTTCTTGTTTTTACTTCTTCGAGAGTAATACTCATAAGCAGTGAAAATTTCCAGAAAAAATGCAAATATTTATTTCAGTGAAAAAATAAAGATAATTATTTTCATGTGTTCATAGTTTATTTTTTTCATTTTTGCAGTAGTTAAGAAAAATTTCTAATGAGCTATAAGCGAATTTTTATTGGTGTATTTCTAGCGGTAGCAATAGCTGTTCTTGTATATTTTGGTGTTAGGTATACCAGTAATGAAATGTTTACTGAAAACATCATCATGGATGTTTCTGGAAATTTTGGCCGGGATCTGGAAAAGTTTTTTTCCCCGGTGATGTCTGACATTATGAAAATTCAGAATGTGGTCAGCGATAAATCACATACCTTATGGAATGAAGATTCACTACAATTGAATTTTTATAAATTTTTCGAGCAACATCCAATTTATTCAACAGCATTTTTTAAAAATGGAGATAAAGGTGAATTTGTTTTTTACAGGGATAGAAAAACTTATGTAAGCAGCATAAGGTTTGGGAGATCTCTTTCAGATTCTGTGTACCAGTGGAAGCGATTCTCCAGGCCAGGTGAAATAATGAATCAATGGAATGAAGTGCTTTCTAATGATCTTGTAAACCAGGATTGGTATGAAGGAAGCCATACATATATTGGAAAGGAACTGATATACTGGGAAGGGCAGTATCAATCGGTTTTTGTTAAAGAATCTGTATTTACAGGAGCAATAGCATGGATGCCTGAGGTGGGGAACCAACATAGTGCCCTCGCATTTGAGATTCCGGCAAAACACCTGGTCAAGGCCATGAAGAAATATAACTGGTATCATGAAAGACGTTTATTTATTCTTTCAGACGATGGAGAATTTGTGAATATTCCTGCAAGTTCAAAAGACAGCATTATTTTTCCCGGGAATAATAACGGCGATACTATTTTTAATGATGTGGTCCTTGCAAGGATAAAAAGTGATCTATCCCTGTTTCAATCAGATTCTGCTCAAACATTTACTTTTTTCTTAAATGAAGAACCATGGTGGGTGCATATTGACCAGGCAAATATTGATGGAAGGACTATCCAATATGGTATTGCTTTGAGAGAAAGGGAGCTGCTTTTAGGCAAATTAAGGAAAAACCAGTTCGTACTAATTGTATTATTGGCCTTTTTTATTTTAGGGGCTGCCCGCTTTCTTGTTTGGAAGAAGAAAACCGTGGGATCTTCAGAGATAGTTGGGAAGAAAGCAAGCTCTGACAGGACAGAAACAGATCTGTTTGAGTTGATAGAGAAAGGAGAGGGGAATAAACTTGAGTTTAAATCTTCTTTGAGATGGGACTACCAGCAGGAAAAAGTAAATTCCAGGCTGGAGGA
>DAOWNN010000272.1 GCA_030642585.1 Bacteroidota bacterium
TAGTAAAAACTTTAGAAGCCGGAAGCAAATTTATTAGCCTGGATGGAGAAGAAAGGAAATTGTCGGATCAGGATCTTATGATCTGTAATGAACAAAATGGAATGTGTATAGGCGGGGTCCTTGGGGGCATTGAATCGGGGGTGACTGAAAAGACAAAAGCAATCTTTCTGGAAAGTGCTTGTTTTGATCCTATATATATCCGGAAAACTGCCAAACGACATGTTCTAAATACCGATGCATCATTTCGCTTTGAAAGAGGCGCTGATCCTGAAATGACCATTTATGCCCTGAAAAGAGCAGCACTGTTAATCAGGGAAATTGCCGGCGGTAAAATAAGTTCCCCAATACAGGATGTTTATCCAAACCCCTTTACACCTCAAAAGCTAGAGCTTTCTTTTGCCAGCCTGAACCGCCTTATTGGCATAGAAATACCGGTAAAAAAGGTAAAAACCATCCTAATCTCTCTTGATTTTAAGATCATTAAAGAATCTGACCGCAGTCTTCAGTTAATTGTCCCCCTTTACAGGGTAGATGTCACCCGCGAAGCAGATGTCATTGAAGAAGTACTCAGGATCTTTGGGTACAATCAGGTTCCTCCGAATAAACAGGTTAGCAGCAGTATAAACCATTTGGTAAAACCGGACAAAGAAAAAATCATCAACCAGATATCAGACCTTCTTGTTGCAAATGGATTTTATGAGATTATGTCGAACTCATTGACCAACGCAAGCTACTATGAAGAAAATGATGCCTTTGATGAAAAACAATTGGTGAAACTACAAAACCCTTTGAGCAAGGATCTGAATGTAATGAGGCAATCACTTCTATTTGGCGGTCTAGAAGCAATTATTCATAATACGAATCGAAAACGGGCAAATTTGAGATTTTTTGAATTCGGGAATTCTTATAAATTTCTGCCTTCTGCCTCAGTAAAAAATAAGCTGGACAAATACCATGAACAAGAGATACTTGCTTTATTTATTACCGGAAACAAAAATGAAGATGTCTGGAATTCAAAAGCCCAAAAGGCAGATTTCTATACCCTCAAAGGCATCATGCAACTTATTTTTCAAAGACTTGGGGTAGCTGATAATGAATTGGAGATATCAACTAAGGTGAGTAAAATATTCACTGAGGGGGAAAAATACACCTACCATGGAAAAGAGCTTGTGCAAATAGGAAGCATATCAAAAGACACCCAGTCCCCTTTTGAAATTTTACAGGCTGTGTTTTTTGCAGAAATTCATTTTGATACATTAATTCAGATTGTTTCCAATAAGCAAATAAGATTCAAAGCTTTACCCCGCTACCCTGAGGTTAAGCGTGACCTGGCATTATTGCTGGATGAAGGAATAAAGTTTGAGCAAATTAAAGAGCTGGCTTTTCAAAGCGAAAACAATATTTTAAGAAAGATCCAGATCTTTGATGTGTTCAGGGGAGAAAAACTTGAAAAGGGCAAAAAATCATATGCTGTAAGTTTTATTCTCCAGGATTATGAAAAAACCTTAACAGACAAACGCATTGAAGGTATCATGAACCGTCTGATCAAAGTTTATAAAGAAAAACTTGGAGCGCAGATTAGATAGATCATGGACAGAATTAAGATTGAACAAACAGATATTACCAGGCTAAAGTTAGATGGCATTGTTAATGCGGCTAATAATAGCCTTTTGGGTGGTGGTGGTGTAGACGGAGCTATCCATAGGGCTGCAGGACCTGGACTTCTTGAAGAATGCAGAGCATTGAATGGATGCAATACGGGAGAAGCAAAAATTACTGGCGCCTATGGATTACCATCACGGAAGGTAATACATACTGTAGGACCGGTTTGGAATGGAGGCAATAATAAAGAAGAAGAGTTACTTGCAGATGCTTATAAAAACAGCCTGCATTTAGCCCTTGAAGAAAATCTAGAAACTATTGCTTTCCCTAATATCAGTACAGGTGTTTATAGATTCCCGAAAGAGAAGGCTGCACGTATTGCTATTAGTGAAGTACGATCTTTCCTTGAAAAGCATCCTGAATTAAAATCTGTAACATTCGTTGTTTTTGATGAAGAAAATCTCAAAATATATAAGGAGATGTTGGGGTAATCCTTCATTATCCGGATTGATAATGATAAGTGTGATTTGCAAAGTACGCTAAAGCGCACTATTTCCAGCAAATACCTTCCTTAAGAATTATGTTTACTCACAGTTTTTTGCCACAAAGTGGCTAAATTTGAATAACCGTCCCGGAACGGGGCGGTTAACCCGGAAAATGCATGCATTTTCTGCGATTAAGACTATACCAGCAAATTTGGATCATTTCATTATCCCGGAGTACCGGAATCAGGAGGCTTATTCAAATACTGCCCCTGCCTACCGGCAGGCAATGCCTTCAGGGCAAATAAACGGGATGAAATTGAACTTTGTTAAAACAAAAAAGAGCCCCGGTAACCGGAGCTCTTATATTTCATTACAGGCGGGGATGTATTACTGACATTTCAAAACCTGTTCAACCTGGTATTTAGCCTGCTCTACATAATCACCATGCATTGCACTTTTAAAGGCAGTACATGCTGCAGCAGTATTTCCAGATCCAACATGAGAACTACCAAGTTCAAAATAATACTTGGCTTTGGAGCCATTGTCTCTCTCATCCAGTTCAATTGCCCTATTCAGATTAGCAATGGCATCATCCCATTTTTTTTGAGCATTATAAACTTTCCCAAGCTGATAATACACCTCAGGGGAGACATTCCCATACTCAATTGATTTGTTCAGTGAAGCCTCTGCTTCAGTCCATTTACTTCCCCCTATTGCAGTCACAGCCATATTGAACATAGTAGTCCTGGCAAGTTTTTGCGCTGAAGCAACTGTCTTTTTGTCTTTGGTCTTTCCACCAATTTCTATAGCCCGATCACATTTTGTCAACATTTGCTCCACATCATCCTGTTTCTTGTATACCAATGCCTGTCCAAGATAAGGCTTGGCATAATTCGGATTGTATTCAATCGATTTTCCAAAACAGATCATAGCATCTTCGTATCTTTTGGCTTTATAATGATTTGTACCAGAAATATTGTATACCTGTGGTATTACTTTATGAGCCTTTTTGGCAATTTCCTCATTATTGTAAGTCTTAGCAGATTGTTTTGCCAGTTCAAAAGATTCAATTGCAGCTTTATAATCTTTCTTTTTATAATTGCTGGTTGCTACCTTATAATGCATTAAAGGAAGTTGCTTCCCAGCCATAGTGATAGTTTCGTCACCTTCTTCACCTAACTGCTCACTAATAGAGACACATTCATCAAATGCTACAATAGCCGCAGCCGGATCTGATGCAACAAGCGAAGCACCCTTATTATAAGCATCAATTGCCTCTTTCTTGGTTTGTGCAAAAGCAGTGACAGAACTTATGAATAACACAAGAACTATCAGGGTTTTCATTTTCAAAAATCTCATGGTAATAGTTTTTTATGAAGTAAGTTTAAATAATCAGCCTGCAAATATATAAATAAGTATATACAAACAAAAAATAATGTTTTTTGATTCAACTGATAACCAGTATTTTCTCAAATATTATACCAAAAGCAAATAGAAGAGTGTAAGAATGGAAGGTTTGAGCGAAGGTAGTGAGCGAAAACCTCACGAGTAGCTTTTCAGAGGTAGCCCTGTTCCTAATCCAGCAGATCAGGGATAGGTTTACCGGTACATGCATCAGGCATAGGAATATTGAGAAAGAATGAAATTGTAGGGGCAATATCAGCTATATCAATATCCCGGTAGATCACATTTTTCCCAACTTTCCATCCATACCATATCAATGGTACTTTCCGGTCA
>DAOWNN010000201.1 GCA_030642585.1 Bacteroidota bacterium
AGTGAATCTGAACCGCATTCTGAACACTTCTTCTTGTTATCAGCTTTTGTACCGTCAGGAATAAATTTCTTGAGTGCACGCTCTACACCATTTTTCCATGAATTGATGTTTTCACTATCGAGTTGTAAGGTAGATACCAGATCAACAACATTCTTCAGGGGCATCCCATGGCGTAAAATTCCGGAAATTAGTTTGGCGTAATTCCAATATTGTGTATTGAACATATGCGAGAGTCCACCCACTGTATTTTTATAGCCATATTTATCTGTATACTGAAAATCATACCGGCTTTTTCCTTCCTGATCACGATTTTTCACTATGTGTCCCCTGGTGATTGATTTAGGAATTGCAAGTACATCTTCATCCACGATCCCCGTAAAAATTTCATAAGGCCGGTCATCCAATATTCCAACAAAAGCAATCCATTTTTCGTTGTTATTCTGGAATCTTACAACCTCTGCATACAAGGTCTTTGGTCTTTTTGGGGAATGATATTCATGGATGTTTTCCTCTTCTTCTTTGGCAGCAACCAGCACTCCCGTCCTGGATCCCTCACGATACACTGTAGCACCTTTACATCCGCTGTCCCAGGCCTGAACATACAAATGACCAACCAGATCTTCTGAAGCATCTTCGGGTAAATTTACTGTAACACTAATACTATGATCAACCCACTTCTGAATGGCACCCTGCATTTTCACCTTTGCAATCCAGTCTACATCATTTGAGCTGGCCATATGATAAGGAGATTTCTCTATTATCTCCTTCAATTTGTCCTGCTTATATGACATCACTTCATCTACATTATAGCCATTCACATCAAGCCATACCTTAAATTTATGATGGAACACGTTGTATTCTTCCCATGCATCACCAACTTCATCTACAAAAGACACTTTTATATCTGCATCATTGGGATTTACTTTTCTTCTTCTCTGGTATACAGGAAGGAATACAGGTTCAATTCCCGAAGTGGTTTGTGTCATCAAACTGGTGGTTCCGGTCGGAGCTATGGTTAAAAGAGCAATATTTCGTCTTCCCTTCTCTGTCATGTCCTGATACAGTTTTTCATCCGCCTCTTTTAACCTCAGAATAAATGGGTTATTCTTTTCACGTTGATGATCATATATGGTAAAAGCTCCTCTTTCAGAAGCAAGATTAACAGATGCTCTATATGTTTCCAGTGCAATTGTTTTATGAATTTCGGTTGAGAAGTCTATCGCATTATCACTTCCATAAATCAACCCCAGTGCTGCCAGCATATCTCCTTCTGCTGTAATACCAATGCCGGTTCTTCTTCCCTCTTCGGCTTTATGCTTAATATTTTTCCAAAGTTTTACTTCTGTTCTTTTGATCTCCTTTTCCTCCGGATCACTTTTAATCTTTACCAGAATACTGTCAATTTTTTCCAGCTCAAGATCAATAATATCATCCATAATCCTTTGTGCGTGATGTATATGTTCTTTAAACAGGGGGAAATCAAATTTTGCTTCCCGGGTAAATGGATTATTTACATAGCTATATAAATTGATGGCTAATAGCCGGCAAGAATCGTAAGGACATAGCGGGATCTCCCCACAAGGATTGGTAGAAACAGTCTTATACCCAAGGTCTGCATAACAGTCAGGAATAGATTCCCTGATAACGGTATCCCAAAATAAAATTCCAGGCTCTGCTGATTTCCATGCATTATGAACAATTTTATCCCAAAGCCCTCTGGCCTTGATTTCCTTCTTGATTTTTGGTTTTTTCGCATCAACAGGAAATTGTTGTATATATGATTTATCATGTACTACTGCGTTCATAAACTCATCGTCAATCTTCACAGAGACATTGGCTCCTGTAACTTTTCCAGCTTCCAGTTTAGCATCAATAAAGGCTTCTGCATCAGGATGCTTCACAGATATTGAAAGCATCAATGCTCCCCTTCTTCCATCTTGAGCCACTTCCCGGGTTGAGTTCGAAAATCTCTCCATAAATGGCACTACCCCGGTGGAAGTCAAGGCAGAGTTTAATACCGGACTCCCGGCAGGTCGTATATGAGTCAGATCATGACCAACCCCTCCCCTGCGTTTCATTAATTGAACCTGCTCCTGGTCAATTTTCATAATGGCCCCGTATGAATCAGATGATCCTTCATTGCCAACCACAAAGCAATTTGATAAAGACCCAATTTGATGGTTATTTCCAATACCGGTCATAGGTCCTCCCTGGGGAACAATAAATTTAAAGCCTTTCAAAAGATTATAAATATCCTCTTCAGACATAGGGTCCTGATAATTTCTCTCTATTCTTGCAATTTCAGAGGCCAAACGATGATGCATATCATCAGGGGTAAGCTCATAGAGGATGCCCTGGGAATCTTTAAGTGCATATTTGTTTACCCATACTTTAGCAGCCAGATTATCACCTTTGAAATACTTTTCTGATGCCTTAAATGCATCATCAAAAGAATTTAGTTTTTGTTCTTTTTTAGAATCTTTAACCTGGGGGCTAACTTTTTCTAAACTTTTGATCTTTAAATCGATTGTTTTTTGCTGCGCAAAAGAATCACTCATCTGCTAAAAAATCTTAAAGCATTGATAACTTGAAAAATAAAAAAATACAGGTTGTTTTTTACCCGGACTGCAATGTATGAAACCCATCTGTTTTGAACAATATTTATGATTCCCTACTTATTAACATTTCCCTCAAGTTATTAACGAGGCCGTGTATTTGGCTGTGTAAGTGTAAGTTATAGTATCGTCTTATTATTTACCACAAATTACACCAGATTTATGTGATGATGCAGACTATTTCAATATAAGAAATATTATGCCAGGAAAAGACCAAAATCTGGATGAAAACATTAGTGGATAATGAGTGTCGAAAAGGAAATCTTACACATCCAACTACGTAGTATACTACGTAGTAAAAATTGGAAGACTTACTCTTTTTGGAGGTTGATAAATCATTAACTAACTTTTTGTTTAAACCAATTCATGGATAAAGAAAACCACCTCCCCACATTCTGAAGCCAACACACAAAGCCAACACCAATCAGAATGCGGTACTCCTCCTTCAAAAAAAGGAGGAGAATTTATTTATCTATTAAACATTTAAAAAAAGATCTAAATTCCCCTCTTGAGCCAGGAGGGGTGTCCCGAATCATTTCAACAGACAATTAATGAATCTACCGCAATGCCTCATGTACAAAATCTACATAAGTATACTGGGTAAGGGACGGGGTGGTATGAGTCCTGTAGTTATAATATTCTCGTTAAATAATTGTTAAGCCTCCTAATATAGAACAGAGGGAGTATACTGCGTAGTAAAAAATTTGTAATGAAAAGCATTTTTCTTAAATTACATAAGTCATAAAATTCAATCCAGGTAAAATGAGAAAAACTGTTGTTATCATACTACAAATTATTTTGCTTGTTGGTTTGTTTTCCTGTAAAAGGGAAGTTTCGGAACCGGTAAATTCTACTGAATCTTTCATTTTGTTTTATACTAATGACGAACATGGCTGGATGGAGGCAAATCTTGAAACAGATGGTGCTGCAAAGCTTGCAGGACTTTGGAAATCACGTGAAGGCTACGACGGCTCTGATTCTTACTTGATATTAAGTGGAGGTGATATGTGGACAGGACCTGCAATTTCCACCTGGTTTGATGGAGAATCCATGGTGGAAGTAATGAATGCCATGGATTATGATGCAGCTGCACTGGGAAACCACGAGTTTGATTTTAAGATTGATGGATTGATTGAAAGGGCTGAACAAATGGATTTTCCCATTCTCTGTGCAAACATACGCAATCGCATAGACGGACAAATTCCATCATTCGTTGATCCTTACCGGATTATGAATATCAAGAATGTAAAAATCGGAATTCTTGGTTTGGCAAATATTGTAACTGCACAAATTAATTTTCCTGCTGTAGGAGAGAATTTTGAATTTACTTCTTATGCCTCTGCCATAGAAGAATATGTTCCTGTTTTGAAAAATGAAGGAGTCGATATTATTATTATCATAGGTCATATCTGTGACAATGAAATGAAAGCTCTGGTTCCTATTGCAAAAACACATGGTATTTCTATCATTGGAGGCGGGCATTGTCATCCTCCACTTCTAGAAATAGTGGATGATGTGCTTCTTATAAAAGGAGGTGGACACATGATTGGATATGCAAAAGTTGAGTTTAGTTATAACACCAGCACGGATAATTTTCAAATCATCAAGTATGAACTTGTAGAAAACAAGTATTCTGATCCCGATTCGGAAGTTCAGTCTGTTGTTGAATACTGGCAGGCAGAAACAAGTGCAGTCCTGTCAGAAAAAATAGGCTACTGTTCAGAATCAATTTCTAAATATTCCCCATCTATGGGAAATCTGATAACAGATTCCTGGCTCTATACATTTCCGGATGCTGATGTAAGTATTACAAATAGCGGAGGAATTCGTCAGGATATTCCGGCCGGTGATATTAGCAAGGAGACTATTGTAGGTTTACTTCCCTTTAATAATATTATTCTTGAACTTGAACTTACGGGTACCGAATTGTTAGATTGCATTGGGACCTACCTTTTATTGGGAGGTATGACAACAGCAAATGGCAATTTCCTTTCTGACGGAACACCAATACAAATGGATGATGTTTATACTGTACTGACAACAGATTATTTATACTTCCTCCCGGCCTGTAACTTCAGTACATATGATAGTGACCCGGTATACAATTCTGTTCATTACAGAGACCCTCTAATTGATTACCTCAAGTCATTAAATACCTCTTCCCTGGATCCTCTAAACAATTATCTAGATCATACCCCAAGGAGATAGAGGAAAAGTAGGGACAGCTTCCTACTTTTTAAGCAATAAGGAAAATGCAATTCACCTAAATAATGCTTAATAATAGAAAATGTAATTTCAAAAGAAAAAGTAGGAAGCTGTCCCTACTTTTTCTTTATCTAGTTTATGGTTTAGAAGATATAACGAATTCCAAGCTGGGCTTGCCATCTTGAACTCGAGATACCTGAATCATCCAATGACCAGACATTTCCTGATGGCTTATCAAAGCTGAATTCAGGAGTTGTAGTATCTGCACCAAAACCTTCGAAATCAATCAACCTGAAA
>DAOWNN010000050.1 GCA_030642585.1 Bacteroidota bacterium
AAATTCATCGGGGAAGTATTCTCTCACATCTATCTCTTTATTAAACAAAGCATAAATGGCAGATCCGCTTCCTGACATGGAACTGTAAATAGCACCCAAATCATAAAGTTGTTCTTTTATCTGTTTGAGTCTCGGGTATTCAGGGAAAATCACCTCCTCAAAATCATTTTTGATAAGGAATCTCCATCTTGAAGTATCTTCCGAAATACTTTTCAGTAATTGCTTTTCCGGTTTTTTGGGTTCGATCATGGAATAAGCTTTAGCTGTATTGATATTCACATTATGTACCACAACTACCAGGAAAAAGTTGGTAAGGCTAATATCCACAGCATTCAGTATTTCTCCCCTGCCAGTCACATACAAAGCCAGGTCTTGCAAGAAAAATGGACAATCACTTCCAAGTTGTTCAAGATAAGTCAACATTTTCTCATTTGACAGATTCAAATCAAATAACTGGGTTAGTGTGGTCACCATGAAAGCGGCATCTGAAGAACCACCTCCCAGGCCTGCTCCCCATGGAATTTGTTTATGAAGGGCTATCCTGACACCAGGCAGATCATAATCCTCTGCCAGCAAAGTATAAGCTTTCACCACCAAATTATCCGCGGCCCCTGATTCGATCTTAATCCCTGATTGGAATAGTTCAAATTTGCCGGGCTTCATATTCATTGCCGGAAGTACTTCAAGAATATCAGCCATCCTGACAGGCAGAAAAAAGCTTTCAATATTATGAAATCCATCTTCCCTTTTCTCAATTACATTTAAGCCAAGGTTTATTTTTGCATTTGGGTAGCAAATCATAAAATACTTTTTAAACCCAGGTTGGAATTTCCAGGCTATACAAAATTAACTTTTTATTAACAATTGTTCATAATTTTTAAACACTTCATGTTTATAAGAAAATAAGTATTACTATGATATAGCCCTTTCATTTTCTTAATTTTGAAGCTGATAAAATAATTAACAAGCAGCCACATGGCCCTCAAAGAAAAAACAAGATCCATCTCCACTGTCAGTCCTGTAAGCCTGGAGCTTGGAAAGTTGCCTCCCCAGGCCATTGATCTCGAAGAAGCAGTGTTGGGTGGAATCATGCTTGAAAAAGATGCCTTTATTTCAGTAATTGACATATTAAAAGCAGAGAGCTTCTACACCGAAGCTAATCAGAAGATCTTCAAGGCCATCCTTGATCTTTCTGCCAATGAAAAACCTATAGACATTTTAACTGTCACAGAGGAACTCAGAAAGAAAAACCAATTAGATGAAATTGGAGGGCCAATATATATTTCAAAATTAACCAACAGGGTTGCTTCAGCGGCAAATATTGAATTTCATGCACGCATTGTTGCGCAAAAACATATTCAAAGGGAATTGATCAGGGTGTCCTCAGAAATACAAACCAGGGCCTTTGATGAAAGCATCGACGTTGATGACCTTCTTGATTTTTCAGAACAAGAGTTATTTCAAATTGCAGAAGGGAATATCAAGAGAGAAACTGTAAAAATCAATGTCCTTATTAAAGAAGCAATTCTGCAAATTGAAGAAGCTGGAAAATCGGAGGGCAGCCTGATTGGTGTTCCCTCTGGATATACAAAAGTGGACCGTATAACTTCCGGATGGCAGAAATCGGACCTTATTATTATTGCCGCCCGGCCTTCTATGGGAAAAACTGCTTTTGCACTTTCCATGGCTAAGAACATTGCCGTAGATCATAATCGACCAATTGGTTTTTTTTCATTAGAAATGTCTTCGATTCAGCTTGTAACCAGGTTAATTGTAAGTGAAACCGAATTGCCTTCACATAGAATAAGGAACGGCAAACTGGATGACCATGAATGGAAACAACTGGAATCAAATATCAAAACTCTTGTAGATGCTCCAATTTTTATAGATGATACGCCTGCAATTTCACTGTTTGAATTCCGGGCTAAAGCCAGGAGACTCAAGCTTCAGCACAAAATTGAACTAATCGTGGTGGACTACTTGCAGCTTATGACCAGTGCCAGTGATGCCAGGGGAAGCAGAGAACAGGAAGTGAGTTCTATTTCCAGATCGCTCAAAGCCATAGCAAAGGAACTGGAGATTCCCATCATTGCCCTATCTCAGCTTAATCGTTCTGTAGAAATGCGCTCAGGAAATAAGCGCCCGCAACTTTCCGACCTGCGGGAATCAGGAGCCATCGAACAGGATGCTGACCTGGTTATATTTATTCACAGACCAGAAAAATTCGGTATTCTTACCGATGAAGAGGGGAACTCAAATAAAGGCCTGGCAGAAATCATTGTTGCCAAACACCGGAATGGTCCAATTGGAGATGTCATACTGCGATTCAGGGAAGAAATGGCAAAATTTGTTGAGCCAGATGATAGTGAGATTGGAGAACTTGGCGGAGACAATTCCATGTCATCTATTTCTTTTAGTTCAAAAATGAATGATGATTTTGGAAATGCAGGAGGCAATTTGAAGGAAAACGGGAGTAGCTCCGAGGAACCTTTTTAATCAGAGAATTTCCAGTATCTCCTTTAAGCTGCATACTTCATAACTGATTTTTTCATTGTGGGGGTTCTCCCCTGGGTTCAGGTAAATCTGATCTAGTCCTGCTGCTCTGGCCCCCAGTATATCAACCTCCAGGATATCACCAATCATTATGCTTTCAGCCTGCCCGGCCCCGGCCTTTTCAAGTGCGTATTTAAAAATACGATTATCCGGTTTGAGGACACCTGCATCTTCCGAGCTTACAATGACATTGAAGTACCTGTCCAACTTACTGTTCTCAAGCTTGGTAAACTGAACTTCATTAAACCCGTTTGTAATAATATGTAGTGTATACTTATTTTTTAATTTTTCCAGAATTTCTATGGTATGGGAAATAAGTTTTGTCTTTTTTGGGCTTTCTGAAAGATAAAACTCATCCAGGCTTTTGGCCAGAGACTTGTCTTCCACGTTTTTTTCTTTTAAGCTCAAATAAAATCTATACCACTTAAGTTTGCTTTTTTTAATTTTTCCAAGCCGGTATTCCTCCCATAGCTGATCATTGTACTTATTAAAAATCTCAATCAGCAAAATTAAGCGAATTTCATTCCCAATGAGAAAATCATCCGGAAATTATTGTAATATTTGTAGCTTTGAAAAACATTAACCCGAATAATAAAAGCAAGCAATTATGGAATCAAGAATGGTGACCCAGTTTCTCGAAATGGTTAGAATAGACAGTGAATCAGGAAACGAAGAAAAATTTATCAAATATCTGGAAAAGGAATTCCAGGCCCTGGGAGCTGAGACCTATATTGATTCCTATGGGAACCTGCTTGGTCGTTTTTCTGCATTAAATGCAAAAAACGATACCCCTATTCTCTTATCCTGTCATGCAGACACCGTAAAACCAGGCAAAGGTATTAAGCCTGTTATTGAGAATGGGGTGATTCGTTCGAACGGAAAAACCATCCTTGGAGCAGATGACAAAGCAGGTATTGCTGAAATGATTGAAGCATTGAGAATTGCAGATACCAGGCCCCGCGTAGAATTTGCTATTACCAGGCAGGAAGAAGTTGGTTTAATCGGTGTTCAGAATCTTGACTTTGGTTGGTTAAGTGCAAAAAAAGGATACCTGTTGGATAATGACACTCTTGACACGGTTGTAATCGGAGGGCCTTCCTACTTCACTCTGGATGTTGAAATCAAAGGAAAGTCGGCACATGCAGGCATGGAGCCTGAGAAGGGTATTAGTGCCGTTCTTGCAGCATCGAGGGCTATTTCAGCCCTTCCTCTGGGAAGAATAGATGAAGAAACAACTTCGAATGTAGGAGTAATCAAGGGAGGAATAATCAGAAATGGAGTACCGGAAGAAACCTCCTTTCTGGCAGAATGCAGAAGCCTGAATCATATAAAAGCAGAAGAGCTAGCAAAAAAGATGGAAATCATAATCAGGGAAAAAGTGGAATCCACGGGGGCAACTGTTAAAATCACTGTAATTAATCCATTCCGGGCAGTGGAAATTTCAAAGGACTCCGAAACAGTAAATGTCTCTATACAAGCCTTAAAAGCAGCCGGAATTAAAGCAAAAACAGGTTTTATAACCGGGTTTACCGATGCCTCAATTTATAACAATAAGGGTATTGAAATGGCAGTAGTTGGCATTGGAGCTCAACTTGAACACTCCCTGGAAGAGCACATTCATATATCTGATATGGAGAATGCACTGAAAATGATTCTCGAGATATTAAGAATTTCAGCCCAATAAGAAATTTCCTGAAATAGTAAGCCAGCCTAATTATGAATACCAAAAAAAATCTCAGTTTCGAAGACTTTAAGTTGGATGCACCCATTATGGAAGGCATAGATTCTATGGGATTTACCACCCCTACTCCTATCCAGGAACTTGGAATACCAATTATTCTAAGGGGAGATGATTTAATTGGTTGTGCACAAACAGGAACCGGGAAAACGGCAGCATTCTTGCTTCCTATACTTCAATATATTATCCGGATAAAGGAGGAAAACAGAGGTGTAAGTGCAATGATCATAGTCCCTACCCGTGAACTGGCAATTCAAATTGACCAACATTTAGTGGGAGTGGCATATTTTGCCAACATTAGCTCCATAGCTGTTTATGGGGGCGGAGACGGAATGTCATGGGACCAGCAAAAGAATGCTCTTGAAAAAGGAGCCGATATTATCATTGCCACTCCGGGTCGTCTGATTGCTCATTTACAAATGGGCTATCTAAACTTTAAAAGCCTTAAATTCCTTGTGCTGGACGAGGCAGATAGAATGCTTGATATGGGTTTTTATACTGATATAATTCAGATCGTTAAATCCCTTCCTGCAAAGAGGCAAACTCTTATGTTTTCAGCAACCATGCCAAGAGAAATCAGAAATTTGGCAAATGAGTTGCTCACAAATCCCCAACAGATTGACCTGGCAGTTTCGAAACCCCCACAGGGAGTGCTCCAGGCGATTTACAGAATTGAAGATTCTAAAAAAGTCGAACTTATTCTCAACCTTCTTGTTGGAAAGGAGCTCAATAAGGTTCTTTTGTTTTCATCAACAAAGAGTGATGTGAAAAGATTAACCAGAACATTAGGAAATAAAAAGCTTTCTGTAACAGCAATTCATTCCGACCTTACTCAAAACGAAAGAGAACAGGCATTATTGGATTTTAAAAGCGGGAAAATCCATATCCTTGTAGCCACAGATATCGTATCAAGAGGAATTGATATTGATAACATTGATCTGGTAATTAATTATCATGTCCCACAGGATGCCGAAGATTACGTTCACAGGGTTGGCCGTACTGCCCGCGCTAAAGCAACAGGAGTTGCTCTAACCTTTGTTAATAAAAAGGAATCTTATCGTCTGAAAAAGATTGAAAATCTGATAAAAGAAAAAATATTCGAAATTCAGGTACCTAAACACATATGATCATGAAGTATATTCCTGGAAAACCTGTCAAAATGTATACTAACAGATTTCTGATTTCCCTACTTGTTTTACTTTTTGCTTCCTGTAACCAGGGGGTCAATGAAACAGAAGGAGACTTGAACAAAATAATAGATTCATGGCATCAGGCTGCATCTGATGCCAACGCGGATGATTTTTTTGGCCTAATGGATACAAGTTTTATATATCTGGGGACAGATGCCACAGAAAGATGGAACAAAACTGATTTTTATAAATTTGCAAACCCATATTTTGATCGTGGCAAAGCCTGGGATTTTAAACCCTATCAAAGAAGCATAATTTTTTCTCCAGACAGGGAAATTGCATGGTTTGATGAGTTACTGGACACCTGGATGGGAACCTGCAGAGGATCTGGCGTAATGGCATACAGGAATAAGGAATGGAAACTATCTCATTATAATTTATCAGTGATGATTCCCAATGATCTGATTGATGATTTTATTAGTCTCATGAAAAATAATGAAGAACTGAATGAGAATGAACTTTAAAACAAATTCTTATGATACAAAATGAGTTCCTTTATTTACTCCTTGGTCTAATAATAGGAGGATCAGCATTATTCTTTATCTTAAGATACCAGAAACATTTTGGCAATAAAGCTTTTGAGGAAAAGATACAGAGTCTCGATGAAGTTCTTGAGAAAAAAGAACAAATACTCAAGGAAAAGGAAAGTGAAATCCTGGAATTAAATCGTAGTTTATCAGGGAAAGAATCTGATCTTCGCCATCTATCTGAAAAATTACTTGAACAGAAATCTGACCTGGAAAAAATCCAGGAAAAGTTCAGAAATGAGTTTAAGAATCTGGCAAATGATATCCTGGAAGAAAAAACGAAAAAATTCACTGAACAAAATTCTATCCGTTTGAGTGAGATCTTAAATCCTTTAAACCTGAAAATTAAAGAATTTGAAAAAAAGGTGGAAGAGACTTATGAAAAGGAAATGCAACAAAGACTCTCCTTGAAAGAAGAGGTAAAAAGACTTGCAGAACTTAACCTGAAAGTTAGTAAAGAGGCAAATAACCTTGCAAAAGCACTAAAAGGAGACAGCAAAACACAGGGAGACTGGGGAGAAGTTATACTTGAAAGCATACTAGAGCGATCAGGACTGGTAAAAAACAGGGAATATTTTATACAACCATCCTACACTGTAGAATCAGGAAAGAGATTTCAGCCGGATGTTGTTGTTACTTACCCGGGAGAAAGAAGTGTGGTTATTGATTCAAAAGTTTCTCTTGTGGCTTATGAACGTTTCTCCTCTGCTAATGATGAGAAAGACAGGAAAAATGCTGCAAAGGAACATCTTATCTCCATAAAGAATCACATAAAAGAATTAAGCGAAAAAAACTATCCTGATATTTATGAGCTTAAGGCAATGGACTTTGTAATGATGTTCCTCCCGGTGGAACCTGCTTATTATCTGGCAATGCAGGAAGATCCCGGACTTTGGAATTTTGCCTATGATAAGCGGATACTGATAATCAGTCCTACCAACCTTATTGCTGCTTTAAAGATGATTGAAAGCATGTGGAGACAGGAGAATCAAAACAAGAATGTTATTGAGATTGCAAGGCAAAGTGCTTCTCTTTACGATAAATTTGTAGGTTTATACAATGATCTGAAGGACCTGGGAAAACGCCTGGCATCTACAACAGACTTTTATACAAGTGCCATGAATAAGCTGTCGGAAGGAAAAGGAAGCCTTTTTAGCCGGGTTGAGAATATTAAAAAACTCGGAGTAAAAACAAAAAAAATATTGCCTGATGAAGATCGGAGAAAGTTCGGAGAATTGGATGATTGAAAACCAGGCTTAGTTGCGAATCGCCGATAAGCAGTGAAACAGTCTGTTAAAATATTATCCGATTAAGTCGGAAGCTGTCCCTACTTTTTTTCCTGTAACAACCAGTACAAATTCCCCCCTTGGAGTCTTTTTTGAAAAGTATTCTATCAGGTAATCTAAACTTCCACGAACCGTTTCTTCGTGTATTTTTGTCAGCTCCCTGGAAACAGTAGCATTCCTGTCGGCACCCAAAACATCTGCCAACTCGCTTAACAACTTCAATATACGGTGTGGAGATTCATAAAATACCATGGTTCGGTCTTCATCTTTCAGTTTTTGCAGTCTCTTTTGCCTTCCTTTTTTTACGGGCAGGAAGCCTTCAAAACAAAATCGTTCGGATGCAAGACCTGAAGCAACAATAGCAGGAACAAAAGCAGTGGGTCCTGGCAGGCATTCTATCTGAATATTGTTTTCAATGCAAGCCCTCACAAGTAAAAACCCAGGATCAGAAATTGAGGGTGTTCCGGCATCCGAAACCAGTGCCATAGTTTCACCTGCCTTCATCCTTGCCAGTATATGGTCCAGGGTTTTATGTTCGTTGAATTTATGATGAGAAAAAATTCTTTTCTCAATAGCAAGATGTTTAAGCAAAAAACTTGTTTTACGGGTATCCTCAGCCAGAACGAGATCAACCTCAGACAAAACAGAAATTGCTCTCAGAGTAATATCTTCCAGGTTTCCAATTGGAGTTGGCACGAGAAAGAGCTTAGTCATTCTCGCGGGTTTTCAGTTTTCTTCTGGTAAGATCCAGAAGTCTTTTTGCCATTTTCTCGTCCAAATCCCAGGAAAAATTATCTTGAAGATATCTAATTGCATCTGCTTCAGATTCCATAGTGTTCAAGCTGCTTATAGTTTTATTATAGAGAGAGGTATTCCCGTTAAAAAGTTCTCTTACATATCTGAACTTTTCATTGATTCCAATGGCAGCAGCGATATCCTGAATTGGCTGATCATGGTATTTGGAAGCAATATCCTGTACCGGTTTTTCTTGTCTAAGTGCCTCATTCCTATAATTCTGCCTGTTCTGAAACTTATCTGACAAAACACTTGTCTTCTCATCTACTTCAGAAAATGGTTGAGAGGGTATGTCCTCCTGCTTCTCTTCCTGAAATTCCACCTTCTCTTTCTCATTCCCGGGATCTTGAGTTTCTACTTCTTCTACTATTCGCTCATCTGCTGTTTCTTTCCTTTCCCTGGTTTCTTCGACAATCATATTCTGTTCATCCGCGGGCTTATCATCTCCAACAACATCACCTAAGTTATCAAATTTAATTTGCCATGAAATCCCTACTACCGAATCATATAGCTCATGTATTCTGACTTTCAGAAAATCCAGTTCAACAGCTGAAACATCAGAATTATTTTTCAGGTTCTCAGCCAATTTCCCGATATCTTGTATATCTTTAGAGAGGTTTTTAAAATTTTCTTTGAGATCCATATTTCACACTAACTTTAGTATTTGCAATATTTTGCGAAGTTAAGAATTAATAATTAGAATTTCGTATCTGATGTTTCTGGAAAAGTCACTGCTTAGAGGCAGAAAACATGGATGGATTGAGGTAATTGCCGGGTCTATGTTTAGTGGCAAAACTGAAGAATTGATAAGAAGACTAAGGCGGGCAAAATATGCAAATCAGAAAGTGGAAATCTTCAAGCCCCGTATTGAAACCCGGTATTCTGAAAATGAAGTAGTCTCACACGATGCCAGGGCCATCATGTCTACACCTGTTGAATCTTCAGCCAATATTCTATTATTGGTGTCTGACATTGAAGTAGTTGGAATAGATGAGGCCCAATTTTTTGATGAAGGGCTGGTGGAAGTTTGTAACAAGCTTGCCAATGATGGAATACGCGTAATTGTTGCAGGCCTGGATATGGATTACCTTGGAGTTCCATTTGGGCCTGTACCAAAGCTCATGTCAATTGCAGAATATGTTACAAAAGTTCATGCAATTTGTATGCGTTGCGGCAACCTTGCCTCATACTCACATCGCTTGAGCAGCAATGACAAGCGTGTCCTTCTTGGGGAAAAAGATGCCTACGAGCCCCTGTGCCGGGAATGTTTTGTGGAAGACAAAAAACAAAAAAACAAGATAAAATAAATCATATCTCCTTGTTGTCATTCCAAACAGATAATATTCAAAGAACATCCTTTAATTTTTTCTTTGAAAATTTCCATCTATTATGGGTCCACAGCCAATACTCAGGGGCTTCATTCAGCAGATCTTCAACCAGGCGATAATAAGTATTGGTGATTTCAAATTTTGGTAAATCTGCAGGATCATCACAAATTTTTATAAATTCATTTTCATAATATCCTCTTTTCAACCTGGTGGTTTTCAGAAAGACAACTGTTTGCCCGGTTTTCCTGGCAATTTTTTCAGCCCCAAGCAACACGGGAGTTTCCTGATTCATAAAACTCAGCCAGTGATGTAATTCATTTCTCCTGGGGCGCTGATCATACAGGAAAAAGGTAATGGTTCGCTCATTTTTCTCCATGCCTGTAAGAATTCTTCGCAAAGAACTTTTCATAGGAACAGTTTCTCCTCCATATCTTTCCCTCAACCTCTTAAATAAACTATCAAAAAACACAGAACTCAAGGGTTTGTAAATCGCGAGAAAATGGAATGGAGATGCCAATTCAAGATTTGCAAGCCATTCCCAATTCCCATAATGTGGAAACAGCAGAATGATACTTTTATTTTCTCTGTAAATATCTTCCAGAACAGAAAGGTTTTTATAACTAAATCTCTTCAGTGATTCTTTTGGCTTCATGCCAATCAAATACAATGCCTCTATTATAAGATCAGAAAAATACCTGTAAAAATTTTTTGAGATTTTCTTCAGTTCTGAAGGTGACTTTGCCGGAAAAGAATTCTCGAGATTTTTAGAACTTATTTCCCTTCTGTATCGAACCAGATAGAAGACAATAAAAAACAAGACATCAGCTCCGAGGTAGAAAATTTTTAACGGAAGCCAGGAGATCAGCCACAGGAAACCATAGATTATATAAAAAAAGAAACGAGCCATTATTAAACTGTTCTTATTGACACAATTGTAT
>DAOWNN010000008.1 GCA_030642585.1 Bacteroidota bacterium
GTTACTTCCCAACGTCCGGCTTCACTCTCAATCCAGTTAGCCATATTTCCTTCTTCAAAGTTCTCCATGATTTGTCCGAAAAGCGGAACCTGGAACAACAGAAAAAAGAGATACAGATTTTTCATTTATTCAAAGACTAATACAAATAATCATTATAGGGATATCTTTTTGAATGTATTTCTTTTACCTTCGAATAAATTACTTCCTTAAATTTCGGGATATTCTCCTTTTCTTTTGCTGAGATAAAAATACATGGATTGTTTTCCTTTGCTATCCAGCTATTCTTAAGTTCATCCAAGGTAAGATTCTCTTTGCTTTTGGTTGTTAGATCATCATCATCTTTTCTAACATATGAATATGAATCAATCTTATTAAAGACCAGGAAGGTTGGTTTATCCGCTGATTCAAGTTCCTGTAGTATTTTCCTTACAACTTCAATCTGCTCTTCAAATCCGGGATGGGAAATATCTGCGACATGAATAAGGATATCAGCTTCTCTTACTTCATCCAGAGTTGATTTAAATGATTCGACAAGATGATGAGGTAATTTTCGTATAAAACCCACTGTGTCAGATAATAGAAATGGGAGATTGTCTATTACAAGCTTACGAACTGTTGTATCCAGAGTTGCAAAAAGTTTATTTTCAGCAAAAATGTCAGATTTACTCAGCAAGTTCATTATTGTAGATTTTCCAACATTGGTATAACCAACAAGAGCTACCCGAACCATTCTTCCCCGGTTCTTTCGTTGTGTTGCCATTTGCTTATCAATCATTATGAGTTGATTTTTTAAGCGGGCAATTTTATCACGAATAATACGTCTGTCTGTTTCTATTTCAGTTTCACCAGGACCCCGAAGGCCAATTCCCCCTCTTTGTCTTTCAAGATGTGTCCACATTCTGGTAAGTCTGGGAAGCAGATACTGATACTGGGCTAACTCAACCTGTACTTTTGCATGAGCTGTTTTTGCTCTTTTAGCAAAAATGTCCAGTATTAGATTTGTTCTGTCCAGGACACGACCTTTAATGTTTTTTTCAATATTTTTTAATTGGCCCGGTGTTAATTCATCATCAAAGATTACCAGATCTATTTTTTCCTGTTGGACATATTCAGCCACTTCATCAAGTTTTCCCGATCCCACAAAATATTTAGGGTGTGGATGTTCACGATTTTGAATAAAAGATTTTACCGGAACTGCTCCGGCGGTTTCTGTTAAAAAAGATAATTCATCAAGATAATCATGAACCTCCTGAAGAGGCCGGTCAGAATATGACAAACCAATTAGGACAGCTTTGGGTTTCTCCTGGATCTCAGTTCTATTTTCCTTCATAATCTCTCCAAATCACTTCAAAGCCATCCGGTTATCTATTCAGAAACATTTAGGGCTGTATCAAAAGCTAGTTTGTGGATCGTTGTCATCCTTAACTTGCCTGCCTGCTTGACAGGCAGGTTTCGGGATTTGTTGATAGTCAGCAGTTTAAGATTCTGAGAAAAGTTCATAATAACGTTAATAGGTCCTTTTGAAACAGTTACTAATTTCATGAATCTTTTAAAGCTTAAATATCTGCTTAATAGATATAATGCTTATTCCTCTGCAAAATTCCCCGAATTGCCATTTTTAATGCCTCACTACACTGAAAGATCATTTCATCATCGTCCGGAAAGGGAAGTGGGTCAGATTCCACCATAGCCCGAGATTCCGGACTCAAAGCATCCTGGTTTCCAATAGCTCTTGCAGAAAAGTGTTCAAAATGACTATCTGCACCAATGGGATCATTCCTCATAAGTTTGGCAGGATTTAATTCGTAAATCTCAACATTCCCTTCAATATGAGATGATTTATTTTGAACCGTTTCAATCAAAGAACAGGATATATCTTTATATTTTATTATTTTGATATCATTCCCGGCTGTATCTTTCATGACATTTCCATTTGGATCGAGAGCATAAGAAAATCCATTTTCAATTGATTTTTTCTCTAATCTGTCTGTTTCCTTAATATTATCAGGGGAAACGGCAATGATTTTCAGATTGATTTTGATATGGTAATCATAATTTACATCCTTATTCAGATCCCTGGTAAAAAATTCTACCCACTCAGTATCAAGATCTTGAGGGCTTACAGTTAACAACTGGTCAGTAAATTGTGCAGGCAGGTTTAGATGTGTGAAGTTTTCAACTGTAACTATAGCCCTGCTCATTCCAAGATATCTGGCCTCACCTATCAAGGCATCAATATTTTCATAATCACCCCAGTATTGCTTTACTTTCAGAAATTCATAATAAGCCTGGCGGTACGATTCTTTGTTTTGATTAGACATCAATTTTTGACCGTGTGCAAAAAAGAACTGAGCGGCCTGATGCCTGGCTTCAATAATTTCATGATCATAATCTATTTGAGGATAGTTTATAGAACGACCATTTAATTCAAGTGGTAAAACAGGTCTTACTTGTTGTTGTCTGCGAAGCAAACGTTCATAGTTCTGTACAATTTCTTCCCAATTTTCAGGTTTTCCTTCTCTTTTGAGGTATTGAATCCTGTCATTATCTCTTTCGTTTGCAAGCATATATGACCTATCAAGAGCTTCTATATCTTTCTCACTATTGGGGTTTTTCATTAATTTCTTAACTGCTTTTTGAATAGCAGAATCATAATTCCCTTTTTGAAGTTGCTTTTTTGATGAGCCACAACCAGAAAGCAGAAAAATTGCCAGAAATAAATAAATTAGATTTTTCATGTGTACAAAATTGATTTTGGAGATTAATCTGTAAATATACAAAATCGAGAGAAATCGACATAAAAAAAGCCCTGGATAGTTCCAGAGCTTTTATCATGTTTCTTAAAATAGTTTATTGCAGCACAAAGTTAATTGGGAAAGTAAAAGAAACTCTTACGGCTTTTCCTCTTTGCTTTCCGGGAGTCCACTTGGGTGAAGCCTTGACCACACGAATGGCTTCAGCATCCAGCGCCGGATCCACTCCTCTAACCACTTTAACATTGGTGACCGATCCATTTGGTTCAACCACAAACTGTACAAAAACTCTTCCGCTGATACCATTTTCTGCAGCAATCTCAGGGTATCTCAAATTTTGTCCGATCCAGCTTCTGAAACCATCCTGACCTTTACCCATAAAACCGGGCATATCTTCAACTATAAAGAAAATTTCAGCTTCTTCTTCCTCTTCTTCCTCAGTAAATTCCATTATTTCAACTTCCGAATCCTGATCAACTTCAAAATCATCCAGAATTAGTTCATCTTCAATCTCCACATCGTCATCAACAATCTGAAGCACTTCAGTTACTTTTGGGGGTTCCGGAGGTTTTGGGGGTTCCGGTTGTTCCTGCCTGGTGATTGGAATGATCTCTTCTTCAATCTGTTCCATATCGCCTGTATCATAGGCATTATCATCCAATCCGCCACTTGTCCATTCAAAGGCAATCAATATCAATGAAATTGAAATTACCAATCCAAGTTCAAAAAAAATTCCTTTTCTTTTTTCAAGATTTGCGTTTTCTGATTTTTTTGATTCCATCGTTTTAGAATTTAGGTGCTAAAAATAATGAATTCCGGATATAATATCAAGATTTCCTCTATTACTTTTCACAAAAAAATAATAAACAGGTAAAAAGCTGTCAATAAACTAAACCGCAAAAATCGATCCAAACAAATAATCCCGACTTTCACCGGGATTATTATTTATGGTGGAGACTAGGGGAATCGAACCCCTGACCTCTTGACTGCCAGTCAAACGCTCTAGCCAACTGAGCTAAGCCCCCATCTTTTCAGTTGGCAAAAATAGATAAAAAATGTTAAATTGATGGATATTCCTTATTTACTTCACAAATCCAAGGCAATATTCTCCATTCCTAAGCCTGGAAGAAACTACATAAGTCTTATTATTACCCGGAATTACAGTAGAAGGTATATCTTTCCAATAATCTCCGGGACCTTCACGAAACAGTAAAATTAAGTCTTTAACTTCTCCTTTATAAAAGCAGGTATTCATACTCTCCGGACTCACTGGTTCCTCGTATAAGAACCTGGCTTCAGCCCTAAACCCCTTGTTAAAAAGTGCTTCTATTGTCCAATAGCCTGCAGGGTCAAGTACAAAATCATGTCCTGTAGAATCTGGCGATACCAGGTTTCTGGTAATTCGAAAAAAAACAGAGTCTGACAAAGAATAGACTTTCATTGTGAAGCCAGATTCCTCAAAACTATAATTCTCTGTTTCCCTTATTGTAACAATTTCATCCAGTGTTGCATCGGCAATTTTTTCATATGGGTCAAGAAGGATCAATTCAGGTTTGAAAGAGATAAAAAAGTCATGACTGCAATGAGAACCTGATAGTTCTACTTCATGTGTACAGGATTCCCAGGAAGAATTCATAAACGTCAGATCCACATGATTAGAATAAGAGTACTCGGTGGTTCCCAGCAATTTCTGTCTGAAAAAAACTTTGATTCTATATCCACTTACAGCCGTTTGAACTGAAAAAGAATCAATTGAAAAATGTGGAAATCCCGGACTTTTCACCCAAAAATTAAAGAAATCATCCAGGCGTAATTTAGATTTTCTTTCAAGAAATGCTTGAAATTCAGAAGTTGATATATGACGAAATGCGTACTCTGAAAACAGGCTTTTCATTATTGTGAAAAATTTATCGTCTCCAATATAATTCCTCAAAGTATGAGCCACATCTGCCCCTTTATCATAAACTGTACTTCCATATGTATATTTGGGAGGGTTGTTATACAGTGCCCTGAATGCCTCATCATGAATATGAGCGTATTTTAATGTCTTTAGATGGTTTTTACGCATGTACTCCCGAAATTCAATTTGCCCGTAATAATATTCATAATACAATGCTTCACAATAACTTGCCCAACCTTCATTAAACCACATATCAGCTGAAGAAGCACATGTGACAAGATTTCCAAACCAGTTATGAGCAAACTCATGGATGAAAAGATCCTGAAAGCTCCCGGGCTCCTTCAAAGAATAATCAGGAATACTTATTATGGTAGCATGCTCCATGGCTCCTGATTCAAATGGAACCGATACAAATCCAATCTTTTCCCAGAGATATGGACCAAATAAGCTTTCAAAACAAGTAAGCCATTTATTTAAATCCTTGAAACCCTCAACTGCATTCATGCTGTCTTCCTGAAACACAAATATACTGGATGGGATCTCTCCCAACAAACCCTTAAGTGTATCTGATATGCAAATATAGTTTGCCACAGAAACTGAAGAAAGGTAAGTAGGTATACTTTCGTTCATTAACCAATGATATGTAATTGTACCATCATGATTGTCAAATGATTCAATGAGGGTGCCAGGACATATTGCCATATTTGGTTTAGCCACAGTGATAAAATAATCATAAGTTGCCCGGTCGGTAAAATTATCAATACAGGGGTACCAGGCTCTTCCGAATGGATGGGGAACTGATCCCATTCCCACTCCCATATTGAACGCATGATTTTCGCAAAAATAAAATCCGCCCCATATTGGGTCTCTGACAGGCACCCCATGATAGAAAACAGTGATCAGAACGGTATTCCCTTTTTTTGTTAAATCCTTAAATGGGATAATTAGATTTTTTCCATCATACATGAATTTATTTACAGAAGCCTCGTCAATCCATACTGAATCTACCTTAAGGGATAGAAGATCCAGACTTATCTCAGACAAATTGTCTTCCAGTATCATTACTTGCAAATCAGCTATTCCTGAGATTTGGTGAGAAGCAAAATTAATTAAATCTAGATTGAGGGTGTAATGAATAATGTCTGTTGTCGCTGAATTACTCAATTTATCTTCCCGGTTCGCATAAATACCACCTCTATAGAAAGAGAATAATAAAATCAGGAGGACGGCCATAGTGAGACCATATAAGATATATGATTTTTTCTTAAACATTACGCGGCCGTTAAGGGGTAACGAGGCTATTGATTTAGCTACATCTTAAGTAAAGGTAAGAAAAAACCCTAAAACCGTATTGAGGAGATAAATTTGACAGAGATTAATTAAAAGCACTCACTCTTTTTTCCTCAAAAGTTTTAATAATTGACTCAAGTATAAGGCGGCCATCAGTATTTCCAAGCTCGTCATCTGCTGCTCTTTCAGGATGCGGCATCATCCCAAACACGTTTTTTGATTCATTGCAAACTCCGGCAATATTTTCTACCGACCCATTCGGATTATGTTCTTTTGAGATCTCACCCCCATGATTGCAATAACGAAAAAGAATTTGCCCATTTTGTCTAATTTTAGACAAATCAGATTCCGATGCAAAGTATCGACCCTCAGCGTGAGCAATAGGAATTTTAAGAGGTTTGCTTTTATCCAGAATAGAATTGATAGCTGAATCAATATTGTCTGGAAGAAGAAAAATATTCTTACAAATAAATTTCTGGTTTGCGTTGTGGAGCAAAGCCCCTGGCAATAATCCTGCTTCACAGAGAATTTGAAATCCATTGCAGATCCCAATAACAATACCACCCCTTTTAGCAAATTCTACTACCTTCTTCATAATTGGCGAAAACCTTGCAATTGCCCCCGAACGAAGATAATCACCATAAGAAAAACCTCCTGGAAGGACAACTGCATCTACTTCTTGTAAATCTTCACTTTTATGCCACAATTCTATAACTTCCTGGTCAAGAATTTTCTCAAGAGTATAAACTGTATCATGATCACAATTGGATCCAGGAAAAATAACAACTCCAAATTTCACTAGAATAAAATTAAGTTAAACACCTGTATTTCAATTAAATATCTGTTCGATATTTGAGCTCTTCAATTTCAAATACCGTGGAACCCTCATATTTTGTTTATGTCCTTTTGTGCGGGTAGTTCATGAGGATTTCATTTGCTTAATATTCAATCTTATTATAAGCTGATCAAAGATAAAGATAAATCATTTCCATGCCAATTATCAAATAGCCTTTTTATCCCTTTGATATAAAATAATTTACTTATTTTTAAATAAAAAATACAAAAATGAAAATCCTGAAATATTTCCTTTATCTCATAATGCTTTTGGTAATATTGTTTGGTGTGTTTCTTATTGCCTCTACATTAGGAGATTATAATCCTGAAGAACGGGAAGTTGTATCTGAGTCTTCATATCCTGACACAATCTCAGTTAATACTTACATAAATATTTTCAGCTGGAATATTGGGTATTGTGGTCTGGGTGCAGAAATGGACTTCTTTTTCGATGGGGGAGAAAAAGTAAGAGCTACCAAAGAAAACACTATGAAAAATATGGAAGCCATTGGAAAATTGCTCGTCCAGAATGATTCCATTGAGTTGTTTTTACTTCAGGAAGTAGATGTTTCTTCAAAAAGAACATATCACATTAACCAGACAGAAGAATTAACAAATTTAATTAAATACCCCCATTCATTTTTTACCGCAAATTATAAATCCTTTTTTATTCCTGTTCCACCTACTGAACCAATGGGCAAAGTTCATTCTGGCTTATTGGCAATCAGTAAATTTGAACCTTTTCTTGTAGAACGTATGGATTTCCCTGGCAGCTATCCCTGGCCTAAAAAGCTTTTTATGCTGGATCGTTGTTTTATGGTACAGCGATTTGCTCTTTCAAATGGAAAGGCCCTGCTTATTATTAACACTCACAACTCTGCATTTGATGGAGGAGCCTTAAAGAAACATGAAATGGAGTACCTGAAAAATTTCTTATTAAAGGAGTATGATAAAGGGAACTATATATTGGTGGGTGGAGACTGGAATCAAAACCCACCCGGATTTGTGGACCCACAATTTAATGAAAAATCTGGCTATGAGAATTTTCTTCTGGCAACTGTTTCTGAAGATTTCCTGCCCAAAGATTGGAATTGGATGTATGATCCCGGAACAGCAACAAACCGCTCAAACACCGCACCTTACAATAAAGAAACCACAACTACCACAATTCTGGATTTCTTTTTGTTTTCTCCTAATCTCTCACCAGTATATTCAAAAACTATAGAACTAGATTTTGAAAATTCTGACCACCAACCAATTTTGTGCTCAATTGAATTTCATTAATTATATACTCCTGGGTTTCTCGTGAATAACAAAACTCTGACAACTAAATGAGTGAAGAAATCTTAAAAGCCTTGATGCAACTTTTTGCTTTAATAGTAAAGCAAGGAGGAGTAGTGGAGAAAAAAGAAATTGAGTTTGTCAGAAATTTCCTGAATCAACAGTTAAGTGAATCTTCGGTAGAAGAATATATGCTTCTGTTTGAGGATTTTGCTGATCTTAAGGCATTAAAAAAATCTCTTGGTAAAAAATCCGGTACTTCAGTCAAAGATTCTGTTAAGATCTTTGCTATTTGCAAAAAGATCAATCGCACATTAACACAAAAACAAAAAGCTATTGTGTGTGTCAGGCTATTTGAACTTGTGAATGTAGCAAGAAAATATAGCTATGAAAGGATGACCATTATTTATACGGTTGCCGAAGTATTTAATATTTCAAAAGAAGATTTTAATACCATTGAAGTTTTTGTAAAAAATGATCAAAAAAACATAAAAAAATCTTCGAGGATCCTGCAAATTGGAAAAGAAAATTTTCTACACAATTCATTCCTGGGTGTTGCTAAAGCAAATATTTTAAGCGTCCTGTGGCTTGAAAGTGTGGATGTGTTTTTTCTTAAACATTATTTTCATACCGAAGTTTTCCTGAATGGCTTAAGTATTCAAAAGGATAAAATATACATATTTGCCAGTGGAGGTAGCCTGAGGTTGCAATCGGGAAAACCTATTTACTATAGTGATGTTGTATCAAAGTTCAGAAAAGAAGGAGATTATGAAAAAATTTTGTTTGAGGCAAGGAATATAAGTTATCAATTCCAAAATAGAACATTTGGACTTAAGAATTTATCCTTTTCTGAAACGCAGGGAAGGCTGGTTGGAATCATGGGCGCAAGCGGATCAGGCAAGACCACTTTATTAAATGTTTTGTGTGGTATTGACAATCCCTCACAGGGAGAAGTCCTGATAAATGGGCTCAATTTGCATTCTAAAGGCCATGAAATAATGGGAACAATAGGGTATATTCCCCAGGATGACCTTCTCATTGAAGAACTTACAGTCTATCAAAATTTGTTTTATAATGCCAAACTTTGCTTTGGAAAAAAAACTGACCATGAGCTGAAAATCATGGTTGATCAGGTATTAAATAAGCTCGGTTTAGAAGATAAAAAAGATTTAAAAGTAGGATCTCCTCAAAAAAAGATAATAAGCGGAGGCCAGAGAAAAAGATTAAATATTGCTCTTGAACTTATCAGGGAGCCTGCAGTTTTGTTTGTAGATGAACCCACTTCCGGATTATCCTCAGGAGATTCAGGAAATGTTCTTGATCTATTACGGGAGCTCTCTATAAAAGGGAAACTGGTTTTTGTAGTTATTCATCAACCCTCGTCTGATTTGTTTAAAATGTTTGATAAAATACTTCTTTTAGATGAGGGAGGAGTAAGAATTTACTATGGAAATCCTGTAGAATCGATAATACATTTTAAAAAATTAGATGATCAGATTAATAGTGAAGTTGGGGAATGTTCATGCTGTGGGAATACGAATCAGGAGTTAATTTTCAATATTATAGAAAAAAAGGAAGTTGATGAATATGGGAGATATACAAAGAAAAGAAAAATAAGCCCAGAAAAGTGGGAGGAGTATTTTCTAAAATTGCAAAAGCAGAAAAACCTAAAACCACCTGATTCAGCCCCACCATCTTCTTTAGATATTCCCGGCAAATTTAAACAATTCAAAATATTTTGGATACGCGATATTAAATCAAAATTAGCCAACAAACAATATGTAGCACTTAACCTTCTTGAAGCACCTGTACTGGGGTTCGTCCTGTCTTACATAATTCACTATATAGCTGACCCTGAATCAGATAATTATATATTTAGAGAGAATGATAATATTCCAATCTATATTTTCATGAGTCTCATTGTGGCTCTGTTTCTGGCTCTCACACTAAGTGCAGAAGAAATTTTCAGAGATAAGAAAATATTAAAGAGAGAGCACTTTTTGAATCTCAATAAAAACAGCTATTTAATGTCTAAAATCCTGATTTTATTGATGATTTCTGCCCTTCAATCTTATTTATTCGTTGTGGTTGGTAATTCTATTTTAGAAATAAAAGGCATGAATTTTTATTATTGGATGGCCCTGTTCAGTACGGCTGCTTTTGCAAATATACTTGGGCTTAACATTTCAGCCTCATTCAATTCTGCAATAACAATTTATATCATTATTCCATTATTGATAATACCGATGATGATTTTAAGTGGTGCTATGTTCAGCTTTGATAAATTGAACAGGAATATTGGTAGTGTAAAATATGTCCCCATCATAGCTGAGACAATGGCAACCAGATGGACTTATGAAGCATTGATGGTACATCAATTTAAAGACAATGAGTTTGAAAGTTACTTTTATGAGTTTGAAAAAGATGAAAGCGAAGCTGACTTTGAACTTTCACAAAAAATTCCTGCCTTAAGAAAAGCATTATCCCAAACCATCAATAACTATAACATAGCCGACCTTAGTGATAAGAATCCCGGGAAATTACACTTGCTTCACAATGAAATTGCCAGGTATCAACAGTTGGTTCCGGAAATAAGATTTTCGGAACTTAGCCAACTAAACCCTTTGAATTTCCGTGAAGAAACTGCATTTGCAACTTCTTATTATCTCAAAGTTATGGAAGGGTATTTTGGCGATAAGCTTGCCTCCTCTGAGCGGAAAAAGGATAATATTATACGCTTTATGTTAAATGAAGATGCACGGCTTTTTCAAACATTGAAAAATTCTTACTATAATGAAAGTGTTTCAGATATTGTGAAAAAACGATTTGAAAGGAACAGGATACTTGAGTACAGAAATCAACTTATTCAACAATATCATCCTATCTATCAAACTCCTGAACCTTCCGGGTATTTTAATATCAGAACTCATTTTTTTGCTCCTCAAAAGCATTTTATGGGACTTTATATTGACACTTACTGGTTCAATATTTTTGTTGTATGGAGTATGGCTATTGTATTATACTTCACTCTATATTTTGATGTTTTAGGGAAGTTAATCAGGTTTACAGAAAATATTAGATTTAAGAAATAGTCTTAAAACATATATCATTATTATTAATTTTTTAAATTTGTTTAATATTATTCACCAAAGTATGAGAGCTAAATTCGTATTAAGTATAAGTATAGTATTACTGGGATTATTAGCAGGCTGTAATTCTCAAAGAAATCAAACAGGGAAAGAATCTTTCGACATTCCAGACTCACTTTTAATGGACCCTTCCTATGAAATTCATAAGGAAGCGATGTTTAATGTCATTGAAAATCTGGGTTCACCTGTTGAGGTTTCGGCTATGCTTCATGATCTTGGGGTTCCATATTACGGGGATCTTCTTGCTCCTGCTGATAGAGCTGAAAATCTCAATACTAGTTTTGATCAATCCCTGATGCTTGGAGCCATGAGTGCTGATCTTGGTTATTTAAATATCTATGCAAAAAATACACCCATCGTTGACTATATCTCTTCGATTAAGCTATTATCTGATGAACTTGAGGTTGGTCAGTTTTTTGATTTTAATACCCTGAAAAGATTATCTGAAAATAAACACGATTTAGATTCTCTTATGTTTATTTCTGTACATAGCTTTAACGAAATGAATTCTTACCTTGAAAGGACTCATAGATCTGCAATCAGTTCTTTAGTAATTACAGGCCTCTGGCTGGAAGGAATGTATCTGGCCACTCAGGTAGCATTAAAGCATTCAGAAGAAACTTTATATGAAAGCATTGGCGAGCAGAAGATCATAATGGAAGATCTTTTTTCTATTCTTAAAGCGCACCGGAATACACCTGGATTCCCGGAACTTATTGAAGAATTGGAATCATTAAAAAAGGAGTTTGCATTTGTTGAAATCAGCTACATTGATGGAGAGCCAGAAATGATTGAAGACGAAAATGGGATGCTGACGATTATTCAAAATGAAACAAGTATGGTAACAATTACGGAGGATCAGATCAAAAGTGTAAGTGAAAGGACAACAATAATTCGAAATCATTTATTAAATTTATAAACTAATAACAATAATTTGATCCGGAATAGTAGTTCCAATAAATACTTATGAAACACTTTTTGCTTCTTTTTCTTTTATCCCTGATTCTAAGTTTTTTATCAGTCTTTTCTCAGACTAATAAAGAAACTGTAAACCAGTGTGTTTCTGCGGCGGGAGATGATGTAATTTATTTAAAAGATTTTATAGTTGAACTACCTGGGGTAACGGAAAACAATCGTCCTCCAATTGCCAAAAACTCTATAATTCTAAGAAAAAACACTACATACCGATTTACTATCTGCAACAAGAAAGGTTCTGAGGGCAAGGGAATTATCCAGTTATTTGATACCAGAAGAATGATTGGTAGTTCATACAATCCAAAAACCGGAAAAATTTACCAGTCTTTTAATTTCCAATGTAAAATGACAGGCCCTTACACTATTTTCATTTCATTTAAAGATGGTAAAAAGGGTAGCGCAGTTGGAATTCTTTCCTATGTCAAAAAATCCTGCCCTTAAGCTCTTCACTCTCTCAAGCTTAAAGTTCCCAATAGTGGATAAGTGGCTTCTTTCTTGTAATAAAATTTTTGTTTCGTTAAATCTATAGGAGATTCAAATTTCAATAAAGACAAACAAGTATTGGGCGATGATCATAGAAAAAAAATACAAATTAAAAATCAAATTCCCCTTCCAATCGCATTTTATTACACTAAAATAACGGGCAAAAAGAAAAGAGAGAGGAATTGCTGTCCCCAGTAAGATCATGCTTTCATGAACAGGAAGCACGAAGTATTGGATCAACAGAATTATAAAGGTCCACAAAAACAAATAGAATATTCTTTTCCCACGGACTGTCATATGGTTTATGTTTCTCACAAAATGAATACTGGAGCAGAAAATAGCAAGAATGCTTATCACTATGAAAACCCAGTGCAAAACATTGAAGTCCTTATAAGCCTGATTATTCAATAAAAGATCATAAATAAGCTGATTCAGTTCTTTAAAGCTCCCGTTTATAAAATAATAAATACCATAGTAAAACAACCATGGAACTAAAAAGCCAATTAAAGAAGTTAGAAAGTTCCTCCAGGCTGGTATTTGAAAAAGGATAATTGCAATCCAAAGGACAAACAGAAAAATAGAAAAAGAAAAATAAAACAAACTGGCCAGACCAATTAATATTCCGGAGTCAAAAAAGGCAAAAAGATTATATTTCTTAGAATAAGCAGACAACATTCTATTAAAAGCAAAAGAAATAAAAATCAGAGCAATTAGTGAATTGATATACATTTTTAAATCAGGAATCCAGCTAATGGTAAGCAGAAAGAATAGAGCAGGAAAATAATTTCTCTTTTCAATTAGTTGTTTGCTTAGGTTTATAAATGAAACGAGAAAAGCAAGGAACAAACATAAAATAAGGCTGATAGATAATAAGAGATATTGGTTAAGAGAGATTAGGCTCATAAGATCCAGAGCTTGCTTTTGGAAAGTCAATTCTCTCAGAAAAACCTCAGGGTCAACAAAGTACGGAATCCACATGACAATAGCTGTGAAAATGATTAAAAAAATCACAAAAGGTTGATTGCTCCTGTATAGAGCTAGCATTCCTGTTTTAGGCTATTCGTATAAAATAAATTTCCTGCTACCGGCAGCAGGCTTGTTAATAGTATTAAGTCCCGACTAACTTTGTTGTCAGAATTCCAGCCTGACCGGCCGGCAGGAGTTTGACTTACATATTTTGCTATGCAAAATATGTGTCTCTCTATCTAAAGATCAAATCCAATATCCTTTCTGAAGAAAACCCCATCAAATTGAATTTTCCCGGCACTATCATATGATCTCTCCAAAGCTTCTTTCATATTTTTACCATAAGAACTTAAGGCCATTACCCGTCCCCCATTTGTTTGAATTTGTCCTGATTCAATTTTGGTTCCGGCATGAAAGACAATGCTTTTTTCCACTTCATTATGGCCGGTAATGGGTTTCCCTTTTTCATATAAGCCCGGATATCCTCCTGACACAAGCATTACTGTAGATACGGTCCTTCCATCCAACTCCAGCTTTTTCTTATCCAGATTACCCTCACACACCCCTGAAAACAGATCTAACAGATCAGATTTTATTCTTGGGATAACAACTTCAGCCTCGGGATCACCCATTCTTACATTATACTCAATTACAAAAGGATCTCCTTTTACGCTGATCAAACCAAAGAAAATGAATCCTTTATAGTTCATTCCGGCATTTTTTATTCCTTCCATAGTTGGTTGAATAATTTGGGATTTCACTTTTTGTATAAAAGTTGAATCAGCGAAGGGGACAGGAGAAATTGCACCCATCCCTCCTGTATTCAGCCCTGTATCACCCTCCCCAACCCTTTTGTAATCTTTGGCTTCAGGCAATAATACATAACTATTTCCGTCGGTAAGCACGAATACTGACAATTCGGTTCCTTCCAAAAATTGCTCTATTACCACCCTGCTCCCTGCTGCACCAAATTTTCCTGCAAACATTTCGGACAACTCATCACAGGCCTTTTCATAATCATCCAGGATAAGTACTCCTTTTCCTGCAGCAAGACCATCGGCCTTCAATACATAAGGGGAAGACATTGTCTTCAAGAATTGACAGGCATCCTTGTATGAATCTTTACTAAAAGACTTAAATGCTGCAGTCGGAATATTGTTTTCCCACATAAATTTCTTGGCAAATTCCTTACTCCCTTCAAGCATTGCTGCCTGCTTTGCAGGACCGACAATTTTAATATTTTTTAATTTCTCATTTGCAAGGAAATAATCATGAATTCCCTTTACTAAGGGATCTTCAGGACCAACAATAATCATATCAATATTCTCCTTGATGGCAAAACGCTCAATAGCCTGAAAGTCTGATATATCCAAGGCAACATTCTGTCCATGCGATTCTGTTCCGGCATTTCCCGGAGCAATAAATAGTTTTTTCAATAAGGGACTCTGAGATATCTTCCAGCTCAGGGCGTGTTCTCTCCCTCCGGAACCAAGGATTAATATATTCATTGGCAGGTATTTATTAAAATTCAAAGCAGCTAAAAAACTTCTTTAAAAAGACTAAGTTTTACAATAATAAGAAAGTTTGTAAAAGATGAAAGTAAAAAATATAACAAGACATTACTACATCCCAGGTTTGAGACTACTTTATTTATTGAAGTTTCCAGGTTTTTCTTTTACTAAAGAATTGAATCTAAATATAAACAAAATCTCATGAGAACCCGTGGAAATGGTATTAATATCAGATAAGGAAAGGTCGTAAGCATAACCAATATTAATTTTTGAGCTTTGATATCCTAATTGAATTACCATTGCATTACCAGATCTATATGATAATCCCATAGAAACCAATTGCATATACCTTACAGACATATTAATATCTGTCTGCCAGGGGCCGGATTCAACAAGCTTGAAAAGTAGTGAAGGTTCCAATGTGAAATTATTATTGATATATACATTGTACCCAGTTGTAAAGAAATAATGCCTTATTTGCCGGTTATCTGCAATATCGTTTGCATTAAATCTCACCCTGCCTTGAAACAGCTGATACACAGAGGCTCCCACATAATAATCACTATGAGAGTAATAAACCCCAAAGGCTGCATCGGGTAAAAATTTTTGTTCTTCACCCAAAAGAGCCATATCATCAGGATCTTCTACCTCAAGGCTTTGTTTATCCAGGTAGTATTGATAGAAAATACCTGAAAGTCCAAAAGAAATCTTTGAATCATTCCTGTCAATTGGAATATGATACGCATAGGTGGCTTCCACTCCTGTCTTTCTAAGAGGTCCTTGTGTTCCATTAAATAATCTGACTCCAATACCCATTCTGGGTGCAATTTTCATATGGCCGCTAAGCCTCTGCTCTGTAGGAGATCCCTCAATACCCATCCATGCTTTCCGATACGATAATGCCAGGGGGATTCCATTTTCAGTACCAGCTACGGCAGGATTAATCTCATATTTATTCATATTATATAAACTGCTAAGTTGTATTTGTTGCGCAGTTAGCAATCCTGAAACTAATAATCCAAATATGCCTAAATACAGTTTTTTCATTATTTCTGATAATAATAATGTATCAAAGTTTCTTTTACCTCACAATATTTACAGGTCCGGATATCATGTCCTCTCCATTTCCAAGATCGATTACATAATAATAGGTTCCTGCGGGCAACTCTTTTCCATTATTTGTCCCATCCCATGGCGCGGGATATCCTAAAGGAGAGCTAAATACCATCACTCCCCAATTATTGTATACTTTAACGATGCATTCCGGGTAAGATAATATTCCCAGGATATTCCAAACATCATTTGCACCATCATCATTAGGTGTAAAAGCATCATATACCTTAAGCTCACAATTTGTTCCTTCAGGTATCACCAAATTAGTAATCAATAATGGGTCACAGCTATTTTCATCGCTAATTTCAACAATATAAGTGCCAATATCTAAATCTGTGAATGATCCAAAAAGGTTGCTGTCAAGACGATGCATTTGATCATTTATTAATACATATTTCAAATCTCCGGTTCCTCCTAAAGCATTCACAAGAATGACTCCCTCATTTTTTCCCGGACAGGTTGGGGTGATACTTTGAAAGTTAAGCGTTATAAGGGCTGGCTCAACAATCAAAATTGAACCACCAGAAAGTTCACATCCATTTCCATCCTGAATAAATATTTCATATGTATTCGCGGGCAAATTCAGGAACGAACCATTATTATAATAAGAGGTACCATTGTCAATAGAGTAAGTAAGTTCACCAGTACCCCCACCTGCAGTAAGACTTATAGTACCATCATTATACCCAAAACAAGTAATATCGGTAAATGATTGACTAATTAAGTTAATAGAAGGTGGTTCTGTCAATGTAAGCGTGCTTCCGGTAACTTCACAGTTATTGCCATCTTTTACAACAAGCTGATAATTGCCGGCAATAAGATCCGTAAATAAGCCTGAATTCTCAACATAAGAAATCCCGTTATCAATAGAATATTCAAGTATTCCAGTTCCACCAGAAGCAGCTATTTGTATTATACCATTATTTGATCCAAAACAGCTTAAATCTGTCCCAATTTCACTAATAATTGCTAGTTCCTGGGGTTCTGAAATAATAATATTGCTGCTGACTACCGGACCGCAAGCATTTTCATCAGTAATGCTAATTGTATAAGTGTCAGGTAGCAGATTTTCAAAAATTCCGGTTCCATTACTAATATTCCCCGGGGAAATAACATACATTAAATCACCTGTGCCTCCACTGGCACTGATACTTATAATTCCATTTCCAGCTCCATTACAAACAACATTTGTTGATATGACATCTGTTATTTCAACTTGGGGAGGTTCAGTAATAAGGAAAGTATCTTCTACTGTTGCACCATTAAAATCAGTAACTGTTAAATAATAAGTTCCCGGTCCCAGATCAGCCTGATCAGCATCGCCAGGTACCAGGCCACTTCCATCGGGGGTAGTCCAGGCAAAGGAATATGGTGAAATTCCTCCTCCAACTGTAATGTCAATAGCTCCGTTATTCACACTGTTGCAGCTTATGTCAATAATGAAACCTGTTACGGTAAGAAGTCCGGGTTGTGTAACAGTAAAAACATCATTAATTGAACAAGCATTTGCATCATTTACCTCAAGCTCATAAGTTCCAGCTGTGAGACCGCTTTGATCTTCATCATTTGCTACCAATCCGCTACCGTTTGAGGTAGTCCAGCTATAATCGTACAGTCCGGTTCCGCCACTCATAGTAATATTGATTGCTCCATCACTTCCACCCTCTATACTTACATTGTTAATTGTTTCTGTAAGTGACAAAACACCAGGCTCAATAATTGTAGCATCATCACTTATAATTGGTCCGCAACCATCTGAATCAGTGACACTGATATTATATGTTCCTGAAGCCAGTCCGGTAAAGCTTCCTGTCTGATTAGTGCTTCCTCCAGGGTTCAGTGTGTAATTAAATACACCGGTGCCTCCCGATGCAACTATACTGATACTTCCGTCCTGCCTTCCGTTACAGCTGATGTCTGTTGAGCTAAATGCATCTATAACAATAGTATCAGGCTCAATAATAAGGATGTTGCTGTTAATAACAGGCCCGCAGCCATTTTGATCCGTAACTTCAAGTGTATAAGTATCGGGCAATAAACCGGTAAACGCTCCTGTTGTATTGTTGAAATTACCAGGATTCA
>DAOWNN010000214.1 GCA_030642585.1 Bacteroidota bacterium
CAATTACATGCAAATTCAACCTGGGAACCCCCGGATAAGAATTATCAAAAGCGTACAAAAATTTATCTCGTATTTCTTTCAGAACCCTGGCTTCAGCATAAAGGTCCATTGCTTTCTTTTGTATCCAATTAAATGCTCTTACATCGTCAAGGCCTGCAATATGATCTCTGTGTTCATGAGTGAAGATCAGTGCATCCAAAGATTTAACATTTTCCCTTAGCATTTGATAACGAAAATCAGGCCCAGAATCAATGACAAGCCGGGTGTCACCGGTTTTTATCATCAATGAAGTCCTTAACCTTTTATCTCTCAAATCGGCAGAAGTGCATACATCACATGAACAACCAATTACAGGTATTCCCTGGGATGTGCCTGTTCCCAAAAAAGTAACTTCCAAAACTTCTCAATTAATTAATTCCTCCTAAAAGTACCTAAAATATACTGTTTTTTTTGTATACGCTTCATTACCTGCCCGAAAATAAATTTCCTACCTTTATAAAAATATCCACTGATGAATGCTTCCTTATATCTTATCCCTTCAAGTTTAGGAGAAACTTCTATTACCAGAATTTTCCCAAGTGACAATTTCAAGATCATTCAATCATTGGATTATTTTATAGTTGAAAAATTCCGCAGTGCACGTAGATTTCTTAGATCAGTAAAATTTGACAAAGATTTTGAAAAAGTTAAAATGTTTGAGCTGAACAAGCATACAAGATCAATAGAAATTGAAGCAATGATGAAACCTTTGCTGAATAATCACAGTACAGGTATAATCTCTGAAGCAGGTATTCCTGCAGTGGCAGATCCCGGATCAGAAATAGTTCTTTTGGCCCATAAAAATAATATTCGCGTAATTCCACTTATAGGACCTTCCTCAATTCTTATTGCATTAATGTCATCTGGATTTAATGGTCAGAAATTTACATTTCATGGGTATCTTCCGGTAAAAAGTTTTGAAAGGATCAAGGCAATCAAAGCTTTGGAAAAACGCTCTTATCAAAACAGAGAAACACAAATTTTCATGGAAACACCCTATCGCAACATGAAATTGATAGAAGATATTATGGCACATGCTTCTTCTGACACGCTTTTTTGTATTGCATGTGACTTAAGCCTTGAAACGGAGTTCATTAAAACAAAAACCATTCGTGAATGGAAAAATATGATTCCGGAAATACATAAGCGACCATGCATTTTCTTATTACAGGGCTATTCTTAATCTAAAGAAATTTAATTCATTTGTTAGACATAAAAGGGAATAATTCTACACAATATCTGGTCAAATGTTTTATATGCCCAACTACTTTAATTCCACAATGGAATTCTGAAATACCAATCTCGATTTTGATAAAACATCCGTAATAATCAATAAAAAATTTCATTATGAAGTATTATCGACTATTTCTAAGCACAGTTTTTAGCCTTTTTCTGGTTTCAAACCTAATGTCTCAGCAAATTGACATGGAAAAACTTAAGGATCTTAAGCCCAGAAACATTGGCCCTGCAGGTATGAGTGGAAGAGTGACAGCAATTGATGTTGTTCTTGAAAATTCATCTATTATCTATATAGGTACAGCTTCCGGTGGAGTTTGGAAATCTGAAAATGAAGGAATCAGCTGGAAACCTATTTTTGATAAGGAGAGAGTTCTGAATATTGGGGCTATTGCAATTGATCAAAAAACACCCGATGTAGTTTGGGTAGGTACCGGAGAAGGAAATCCAAGAAATAGTAACTCTGGCGGTTATGGTCTCTATAAATCACTGGATGCAGGAAAATCATGGATGCTTATGGGCCTTGAGAAAACGCGTCACATCCACCGCATCATCATTGACCCGGAAAATAGTGATGTGGTCTATATAGGTGCCATTGGATCTCCATGGGGCAAACATGAAGACAGGGGAGTATTTAAAACCACTGACGGTGGTAAATCCTGGAAAAAGATACTTTACACCAATAATCTGTCAGGTGTCGGAGAAATGATTATGGATCCATCAAACCATAAGAAGCTATTCGTTAATATGTGGGAACATAAAAGATGGCCCTGGTTTTTTAAATCCGGCGGAGAAGGATCCGGACTTTTTACCACCCTTGATGGAGGTGAAAACTGGACCAAATTAACTGAAAAAGAAGGTTTACCGAAAGGAGAACTTGGCAGAATGGGTTTAGCTATCTCCAAAAGTAAGCCGGAAGTTGTTTATGCCCTGATTGAATCAGAAAAAAATGCTTTATACCGCTCAAATGATGGAGGGAATAAATGGGAAAAAGTCGGAGACAAAAATATTGGAGACCGTCCTTTTTATTATGCCGAGATTTATGTGGACCCAAGTAATGAAAATCGTGTTTATACTTTATTTTCAAGAGTGAATGTAAGTGAGGATGGAGGTAAATCCTTTAAACAGCTCATTGGCTGGGACATTCACCCTGACCACCATGCATGGTGGATTCATCCTGACAATCCTCATTTTATGATCAATGGAAATGATGGAGGATTGGCCATCACCAAAGATCATGGAAAAAGTTGGAGGTTTGTCGAGAATTTGCCGGTTGGACAATTTTATCATGTTCAGGTTGACAACGAACTTCCTTATAATGTTTACGGCGGCATGCAGGATAATGGTTCCTGGCAAGGTCCTGCCTATACCTGGAAATCTGGGGGAATCATCAACACATACTGGGAAAACTTGTACGGTGGAGATGGCTTTGATGTACTCCCCGACCCCAGTGATCCCAGATATTGCTATGCCATGTCTCAACAGGGAAATGTTGGAAGAATTGATCTTCTCACGGGAAATACAAAGAGTGTCAAACCTGTGCATCCTGAAGGGCTCAAACTTCGCTTTAACTGGAATGCTGCTATTGCCCCGGATCCTTTTCACAAGAAGACTATTTATTTTGGGAGTCAGTTTCTTCATAAAAGTACCGATCGTGGAGAAAGCTGGGAAATAATTTCACCTGACCTTACCACCAATGATCCTGAGAAGCAAAAAGCAATGGAGAGTGGAGGACTCACCTATGATGCCACAGGAGCCGAAAACTTCACTTCAATCCTTGCAATTTCTCCCAGCCCTTTACAAGAAAAAATTATTTGGGTAGGAACAGATGACGGCAATTTACAGATAACAAAAGATGGTGGAAAAAATTGGCTTAATACGGCTCCGGCTCTTAAAGGAGTCCCTTCAGGAAGCTGGATTCCCCAGATTCATCCATCGGCTTACAATGAAGGAGAAGCTTTTGTGGTAGTAAACAATTATCGAAGAAACGATTATACACCATATTTATTCCACACAGAGAATTATGGAAAGAACTGGGATAGATTGATCGATTCAGATGATGTTTGGGGCTATGTACTTTCCTTTGTTCAGGATCCTGTTGAACCGAACTTAATGTTTGTGGGTACAGAAAATGGACTTTATATAAGTGTAGATGGAGGTGTAAACTGGACACTATGGACAGAAGGTTACCCACAAGCCTCTACAATGGATTTAGTGATCCATCCAAGAGAGCATGACCTTGTGATAGGAACATTTGGTCGCTCCATTTGGATCATGGATGACATAAGACCTTTAAGAGAAATTGCCTCAAAAGGAACAAAAATTCTTGACAAAGAAATTTATGTTTTCACACCACCTGTTGCTTACATGGTTAATCGCAAAAATGAACCCGGATACTTTTCAGCAGGAAGTGCTTATTATTCAGGAGAAAATAGGAAGAATGGTGCAATGATAAGTTTTTCTGTTAAGGAAGGTGATGCAAAACCAGGCTCACAGGAAGGCAGGAACATGAGCCAAAGGAGATATATGTATGGTGGTTTTTCTGCTGGTCCAGGTTTGGATCCAAAAGCTAAAAAAGCTAAAATTGAATTCATTGATCCAGAAGGTAAAACAATCAGAACGCTGACTATGATTCCAAAAACAGGGATCAACAGGATCTACTGGGGCATTGATAAAAAGGGTTTTCGCTGGCCTAACCAACCAAAACCACGCCCAGGTTCACCTGAAAGAGGTGGCGGAGGCCTGGCTTATCCCGGAACCTATAAAATTAAGTTTAGCTATAATGGCTTCAACGACTCTACATTACTTGAAGTAAAGGCAGATCCCAGGGTAAATTTCTCTATCGATGCACTAAAAAAGAACGAAGCAAGCCTGGAAAAAATCATAGTTAAAATTGAATTGCTTGCTAAGGCTTATGACCGTATTAAAGAAAGTAAGGAGACCATATCGAGTGTTAAGAAAATGACTCCCAAGAAAAAAAATGAGGCTACAAAAAAACTCAGAGAAGCTACAAAGGCCGTAGAAGAAGCTATGAAAACAATGACAGAAAATATGTTTGCAGATGAAAATATTCAGGGTATTTACAGAAATCCTGATATTGTTACTTCAAAAATAAGAGCTGTCCGTATGGCTGTATACAGCTACGAGGAATTTAATCCGACCCAATTACTTATGCTTAAGCAGGCAGAAGAAACAATTGATGAAACCTTAGAAAAAGTAAATACTTTCTATGAGCAGGACTGGATAAAATTCAGGGAAACTGTTGAAGAATCAAATCTCAGCCTGTTTAAAAATTACAAACCACTTAAATAGAAATGAGTTGATGAGTTAATAAACCAGAGGAAATAGCAGTAACGAGCCTGGGGCTGTCTCAAAAGGCTATGTTTTTGTCATCCTGAACTCCAGCCTGCCGGCAGGCAAGTGTTTCAGGATCTAACAACAGTTGATTATCAGTACATAAGATTCTGAACTAACCTGCCGGCAGGCAGGATTACTCCCTGCGGTCGTGAGTAAGTTCAGAATGACTGCTTTTGAACCTTTTGAGACAGCCACAGGCTTTTTTTATCTGTGTTTCTTATAGATCAAGCAATTCCACATCAAAAA
>DAOWNN010000076.1 GCA_030642585.1 Bacteroidota bacterium
AGACCGCTGCGCTAAGTTCAGGATCTGTTTATAATTAATAACTTAACCCGGAAAATGCATGCATTTTCTGCGATTAAGACTATACCAGCAAATTTGGATCATTTCATTACCCCAAATTTGGGTATGTCTAAATCGGGATTTATTTCATGAGCTCCCGTTGGTCGGTTCCCGCTTTGCTTCCCACTATCCATCACACATTGACTTCGTCGAGCTCCACTTCGTTCCGGTTCATACAATGCGCTTCGCTTTTGTATGAATAAAGCGGGTTAAGAATTTGACGATATCTGGCCATCTTATTAGTTTTTATTGACCTCCTTCAGAGATCTTTTATATGGTTTGCCATTAACCGCCCCGTTCCGGGACGCTTATTCAAATTTAGCCACTTTGTGGCAAAAAGCTGTGATTAATCACAATTTGGGTCATGCATTGCACAAAACAGGAAACAGCGCCCCTGTCCTGATGTTTATCGTCAGGAAAGATCGCAATACTTGATGAGTTCAGATTATTTTTAATCAACAGGCAAATTCATATACTCTTCAATTCTGTACACCGGATACCTGCGATAGCTTTTCTCCTGGTAGGGTGAGTTGGAATATATAAACCGCATTTGTGCATAATGGTCCTCTGCAAAGTCTTTATCTTCTGATTTTCTTTTTTCAAATTCCTGTTTAAAATCCGGATTTTTATCCAGATATTTTAAAGCATTTTTTTCAAAGCCAAGACTTGAAAAATATTCCCTTCTGTCGAAAACAGGATCAAAGAAATTCCAACTTAAATATGAATCTATTGTGGTGGGCTCAAGCATTTCCATTATGAACCTGTTCCTGCGTTGATTCATTTCAATTGCATAGTCACCTTTATAAAACTGAATGCTCTGTGTTTCTTTTCTTACCTCTATATTTCTGTTTCTAAAATGACCATTGGAGGGTTGCTGTGAATACTTAACCCCGGTGATATAATAAACCTCAACTTCTATAATAGTGTCTTTTGAGATTTGTTTCATTTCAACCCCATTGATCTCAAGGCTGTGGATTGCCCTTTCCCAGGCCTGGGGGATAAGATAAGCATATGGTTTTGAGATATCCTCAAGGGCAATAAAATATTTATAAAAGGGGATCTCTTTTTCATAGGGTTTATCGCGGTAATAAGAAAAAACCTGTAGTCCACTGATAGCACTTTCTTTCATTCCTGTTTCGTAACCTTTAAAAATTATGGTTTCAAATTTTGTGGTATCAGATTCCCATTTCGAAGTGAAATAATTCATGCTACTTGTAAATTCATCCGCCATTTTTCGGGTACTGATTATCTTATCATGATGGTCATTTGCATATTCGGTAAGTGCAAACATGAAATTATATACAGATTGTACAAGCTGATTAAATTCCTTATACACATGGTTTTCTGTCATGAAGGCATAAGAGTTAAATAAGGAAGCAAAGCCGGTTGATACCCTGGGAGCGTCAAAATATGAGGCAATGCCATGAGAGGGATCCCTGTGTATCCAATTTACATAGGGAGTCATTTCATAACCGGTTTCTTTCATTTTATCATAGAGTGCAGGAAGCATGATCTCATTAAAATACCCTGACATGGGCTTGGGTAGTTTCTGGTATATAGTAGGAATCAGAGTTATGGCATATTGGTGATCAGAACCATTTGTTGTATGTGTGTCCAGGAATATATGCGGGTTGATTTTATGGAAGGCCCGGATAAGGGAACGAGCATTTTTGCTATCCATTTTCACAAAGTCCCGGTTCAGGTCAAGATTTTTCCCATTTCCCCGAAATCCGGCTTCCGGGGGAGTTTCCTGGTTTGACCTGTTAAAGGGACTCCTGTTCAGGGCTCCTCCAATACTGTATACCGGGACAATACAGAGGACAGTATTGTCCAGCAGTCTATCCATTTTGTTATGACCCGAAAGAATATCCATGGAGAGCTGAATGCTTGCATCAATTCCTGGAGGTTCTCCTGGATGGATCCCATTGTTGATAAAAATAATACACTTATCAGTTTTCCCGTTTAAAATACTTTCAAAATCTCCATCCTGAGTTATTATGAATAAATGCAGGGGTTTCCCAATGTCGGTTTTTCCAATCTCAAATAAACTGGCTTTTTCGTATTGTTCAGCTAGAAATTGATAGGCGGTAATTACCTCGTCATATTTTAAAGTTTCATTCTCCGGATAACGAAGATTGATCTGACTGTAGCCCCTGAATGAGCCAACAAATATTACCATCCCTATGACAGCAAGTTGAAATAAAAGTTTCATATTTTTATCTTTAGAAAAATGTAATCATTGCCCGCAGGTCCATGACCCAGACCTTAAGCGTCAGGGGCATTGAACCATATTTAAACATCTAACCTACCATGCAGTATCCACTACCCGCATACCTGTCAAAATTCCTGGTGTTTCTTAGAGTCTTAATCCCTGTGAGATTGCAATAAATCTGCTCCAAGCCTCCATTCTTCAGTAAAATTAATGAAAAAATTATTTATTTTTTTGTCATTGCAGCCTGGTTCAATAATTGATAAAACTTCATCAGGACTATTCCCGTTTTTCATTACCAGCTTATGAAAATACTCTAAAATAATTTGAGTGCTTTGAGAACTGTCTGAGTTGTTTGACTTTTTCAGATTCACAATTATCCCGGTATAAAAATCTTTAATAATTATATATCTTTTCTGCTGCTCAGATAATATAGAATCCAGGAAGCTAAAGCGGGAGGCAAAGCAGGAATACCGGGCTTCAAGATTAGCCAGCACCTTCTCTGGAATTTCATTCTCATGGATCTTCCTCAGAGTATATATTTCCCAGTATCTGAATATCCCGGTATATCCAAATGCATCAAGATCATCAGCCACTGGCAGTATACTTTTTACAGAGGTGGGTGAGATCTCATTCTGCAAGCTATTATAGGATTTGTCGTCGTGTATCTCAATGGCATTTAAAATATCATTAAGGCCTTTTGGTTTTAGTTTAGAGTTTTTATGGAAATACTCCTCACAACGATTTTTGCTGACCAGACCATGTTCAGGGCGAATATTTTTGATCATTCCAAGGTCGTGAAAGAAGATAGCAATCAGTGTATTTTCAATATCTGAATAGGGAATGGGGATATTTAAGAGATCCATGGCGTAGAACAATTTCTTAGCAAAAACCCAGGATCTAAGACAATGTGTTTCGTTATGGGATGGTAGCCGGCATTGAGCAAAACTAAGTTTTATAAATTCATAAAGTCTGCTCAGCCATTTAGTTTCAGCTTTATAGATATATTGTTCTAAAATAAGACTCATAGTCAAAAAAAAAGCAAAGAAGAATCTTCCTTGCTTACTATTATTTCCCGTTTCGAAAAACTTTACCTTTCTTCTCTGATCTCAATTGCAAGATCAAGAATGGTTGTGTCATCAAGAGTTACTATTCCCCCGTTGGGACCTTGTTCCATATGAATTCCTATACTCTCACCTTTATTGTAATTAGCTCCTCCAAAATAGTTTCTTACAGTTTCTACATTCATATCTAACTTTTCGGCAATTCTATGCATGCTGCCATTTGGTAATTCATCTTTAATTTTACGTAACTCATTGAATGTGATAGTTCTTGACATACTCTGGTAGTTTTAATTTATATGAAGAGGACTACAAAGATAATCATTTACTTTTTAACTATCAGTTATTGATAAGCCTTTTAAGGACCAGGATCTCTCATGATGAGAACATGACAATCACCGAGGAAATCAAATCCCAGTTTCCTGTAGAGTTTGACCGCAGATGCATTTGATTTGAGGACTTCCAGTTTTACCTGACACTTTTTCTCCTGAGCAAATTTTATGGATGCAAGTCCCAAAAAATATCCCAGACCCTTCCCCTGGAATTCAGGTAGAATTCCAAAATGATGCAGGTAGATCCTGCGACCGTTATAAGTCATCCATGATGTTCCGATAATTTCACCTTCTGACTTCTTCTCTAAAACCAGAAATTTTCCTCCCATCTTCAGACTGCGTTCAATGACGTGTTCATCATCATCTCTTTCTTTTTCCGCCATACCGGTGCTTTCCCAGATCGACAAAACCCTTGGATAATCCTCTCTTTTGTAATCTCTTATGATATAGCCTTCCATTTTATTTGGTGCCTGGTACTTGATGCTGGGCGCTGGTTTGCCTACTGTTACTTCACACGTTTGTTCCGGGTTCAAGAGTTTAAGACTGTTTGGGGTTCAGTGTTCCGGGTTTTTAATTGTTCTACTTCATGTTTTATCCTTTTCCCCTAACATTCCAATATTCTCCAATTTTCCATTCGTGCATTCGTCTTCTATTCGTGCATTAGTGGCTTTCTTTCTTTTCTTCACCCTTTCACCCTTTCATCTTTTCACTCTTTCACCCCATCTCTCATCCCTCATTTCCCTTCACCTTGGTTTTGTGGTACGAAACAGCATCTAATTATTATATGGCGTTTCGATCCGGACCTCTTTAGAGGTGTTCCCTTTTTACACCTGGCTAAAGCCCGGTGCTGTTTTTCTTAGACATCTTATCTCTTTCACTCATTACTCACCTCTCATTTCTGCCTCAGCTTTAGCCTTAATTTCAGCCTTCTTTTACCACATAAATCTGTCCTGCTTCATGACGAACAACCTTAATTCTTTCTCCTTTCGAAATATATCCTATTTGCGACATGGCGTCGTAAATATTTCCTTCAATTTCCACCTTTCCTGCAGGTCGTAGTATCGTCACAGCCAATCCTGTTTTTCCCACATTTTCGTTTTGTCTGGCGGCATCAACTCCAACATACCCTTCGGTTTTTTCTTGTGTAGAATAAAGGGCAAATTTTAACTTCCTGGAACCAAAAATCCCTTTTGAAGCAATCAGCGATATAGTTATAGATAAAAAAACAGAGAGGAGTACAACAAAAAGAGCCTTGACCAGGGATTCTATTGCCAATACTGAATCGATTTCAAACACTATATTATCTACAAGGCTCAAGGTAAGTCCCGTCATCATAAAAATGATTCCCAGTATTCCTGCTATACCAAAGCCGGGGATGGCAAATATTTCCACTGCAATTAATATAAGACCAACAATGAAAAGAAGCAATTCCCAGTTTTCGGCCATGCCTTCAAGGTAGAGGGGTGCAAAATAGAGAATTGCCGCAAAAGCAGCAGCAGCAATAGGAAAACCGATGCCCGGAGATTGTAGCTCATAATATATGCCACCTACAATGATCATGATCAGAAGTCCGGATATTATCGGGCTTATTAAAAAGAGAATAATCTTATCAAGAGTGGTTGGCTGGTATTGCCTGAGTTCATAGTTTTCAACTCCTGCAAGTTCCAGAACTTCATTAATACTTTCAGCCTGCCCTTCACAAAACCCAACTCTCATTGCCTCATCTGCTGTAAGGGTAAGGACTTTCCCGGTATCGCTAACATTTTCAACATATATGGATGGGTCAACCATAGCTTCCGCAATAGAAGGATTACGGTACCAGGTAATCAGAGTATCTCCATCCACAATGCTTGTATCTTTTCCATGTGCTTCTGCTGTAGCCCTCATGGTAGATCTCATAAACGACTGGTATTTATCAGGAACCTGCTCCCCGGATTGATTTACAACTGTAGCAGCTCCGATATTGGACCCGGGTCTCATGTAAATCCTGTCACATGCAATAGAGATTAGTGCTCCAGCTGAGGCAGCATTATTATCAATAAACACATATACAGGTATTTTTGAATTTAGGATTTTGGTGCGGATGGAGTCGGCAAAAATAACCTGCCCCCCATAAGTATTCATATGAATGATTATTAACTCAGCACCCATGCTTTCCGCTTCCTCAAAGCTTTTCTTGGTACTTCGCCAAACCGGTTTTGCAATTTCTTCTTTGATATCAAATTTATATACCAGGGTTTTATGATCACTGGTGTCTGGTTGTCCAAAGGCAGTTGATTGTAATGTAAGTACCGCAAGGATGCTGAAAATTGTTTGGAAATATCTTGACATGTTTGGTCTCTTTTTTGATGAAAAACGGGTTAAATTTATGGAATTTCAAGTTAGGTTCAAATTCTTTAACTCTTTTAGAAAACGATTTAGCCCTTCTTTTTTTTCGTCATCCAGAGGGTAGCTGATATGATTACTTAAGTATTGAAATAGCTCTTCCCTGTTAAGCACTTGATTCTCTGGTGTCTTGTCCGCAGCTTCCCTGATGTGTGAAACTCCGTACCTGAGGGCTTCATTAAAATCCTTAAGAAATTCTTTATCAATTTTCTTATTTGCTGTCCAGCTTGCAAAAACGAATGGCAGAGCTGTATAATTCCACCACTCTTCAGAGAGGTCCCAGACGTAGTGGCATTTTTCTCTTTTACCAAATGATCTGTCCCCTATAATAATGCATGCTTCGTTTTCGCCGAGGAGATTATCCTCAAATCCTGGAGTCGCAGGAATCCAGCTTGGCTTTATTTTCCAATACCTTGCAGCCAGGATCCGGGCCAGATTCACCGAGGTGCGGGATTGATAATCAAGCATAATGCTATCTATTTTGTGCAGTGCAACATTGCTGCAGAGAATGACTGAACGTACAGGTCCCCTGGCGCCAATACAGTAATCAGAAATAATTTCAGGATTTTTCAGGCCTGGCAGAATTGCGACAGGAATCAGTCCTATATCAACTTCATTATTCAGTAGTTTTTCTGCACACCTGGCGGGATGGTCCAGGGCAAGCTCTATTTGATTAATAACTTTATGATTGCTTAAACCATACAAAAAAGGCGTGGTATTCAAGTATGAAACAGCTGAAATTCGATATTTTGTGTCCATTATTTGCCGAAATGCAGATTGATTGTATTTGATTTTTTGAGCATACTAAATTACTAAAATTGAGGTTTATTCTTACGAATGAGATGATAATTTAAGTGGGAAAAAAGAAAGCCATTAAGCCACAAAGTCATTAAGAAGCACCAACAAGAATTAAACGGCAACTGAGGTAAACTTGGTGAACCTTAGTGTCTTGGAGCCTTAGTGGCAAAAAGAAATAGTCTCAAAGCTCAATAAAAATATTATATTTTGCCACTAAATATGCATACCTTTGTTATTCTTATTTAAATAAGGTTTATGAATTATGCTTATTTACATGCGATATCACCTGTTGATGGGAGATATAGGAATAAGCTAAAGGAGCTTTCTGCCTATTTTTCAGAAGCTTCTTTGTTTCGTTATCGACTCAAGGTCGAGATTGAATATTTTATAGCCCTTTGTCAGATTCCACTCCCTCAATTATCAGCTGTTCCAGTGGGAGATTATGACAGATTGAGAGACCTATACCTGAATTTTGACGAGGAATCAGCTCAGAGAATGAAAGAAATTGAAGAAGTTACCAATCATGATGTTAAAGCGGTTGAATATTTTCTGAAGGAGGAATTTGAAACCTTGGGATTAGCAGAATATAAAGAGTTCATTCATTTTGGATTGACCTCCCAGGATATCAATAATACTGCTGTTCCAAGGCTTTTCTACGATGCCATTGACGACATTCTTTTTCCGAATATGGAAAAGCTTGTGGCAAAGCTCACAGATCTTTCTTCGGAATGGGGAGAGGTGACTATGTTGGCAAGAACTCATGGTCAGCCTGCTTCGCCAACCAGACTTGGGAAAGAACTTGGAGTTTTTGTGGAGAGACTGGAGCAACAGATGAAGAGCTTCAGCACCATACCCAGGACTGGTAAATTTGGCGGGGCAACCGGTAATTTCAATGCTCACCATGTTGCTTATCCAAAGATAGACTGGCCAGCATTTGCAGATGCATTTTTGGCAGAGAGCCTGGAGCTTAAACGTTCCCGCACAACCACACAAATTGAGCATTATGATTTTCTTGCAGCCTCTTTTGATAATTTAAAAAGAATCTGCACCATACTTATAGATTTGAACCGGGATTTATGGACATATATTTCCATGGATTATTTTAAACAGAAGATACGTGAAGGAGAAGTAGGTTCATCAGCCATGCCCCATAAGGTAAACCCAATAGATTTTGAGAATTCTGAGGGGAACCTGGGTTTTGCTGTAGCTATTTTTGAATTTCTTTCTTCAAAGCTTCCTGTTTCCAGACTTCAGAGAGATCTTACAGACTCCACGGTATTGCGAAATATTGGTATTCCGGTGGCTCATATGTTGCTTGGTGTAAAGTCGAGCCTTAAGGGACTCAATAAATTGATTCTGAATGAAGAAGGATTAAAAAGGGATCTGGAAGGGAACTGGAATGTGGTTGCAGAGGCAATTCAAACCATTTTGCGTAGAGAAGGCTACCCAAATCCTTATGAAAAACTACGTGATCTTACCAGAAAAAATAAAAATATTTCAGAAGAATCCATTCATGATTTTATAAATGATCTGGATATTCCACAGGAAATAAAAAAGGAAATTCTTAAAATTTCACCTGCTAATTATACGGGAATCAGGGATAGGTTTTGAGACACTACAACGATTTTGAAAGTATATAACTTCTA
>DAOWNN010000019.1 GCA_030642585.1 Bacteroidota bacterium
CAGTATTAATCAAGACAGAGTGAGCAAAAAGAAAAAGCTCGCTTTTTCTTTTTTGGGAACTCTGGCTTGTCAATTGCGGAGCAATTGCTGTTTTCAATTAACAGTCGGACTTCAAGGAATCACGAACCGCAGAATGCGGTGAGTAATTCTTGCTTGCTCTTTTTTGTTTATGAGCAATTGCTGTTTTCAATTAACAGTCGGACTTCAAGGAATCACGAACCGCAGAATGCGGTAAGTAATTCCTTCGGGTTCACTGGCAAATAAAAAAGAGTTATATTCAAAACAAAAGCGAGCCTGAAAAAAAAGCCCATTTTTTTTTGTAATTTTATTCCCATTCAGATTTCACAACATAATCGCCAGGCATGTTTAAGTTTAACTGGATAAAAATAATTGGCTCAAACGAAGAGTTTTCAATGGAACATAGGTTCCTGAATGGCTTCATGTTTTTTGGTTCCCTTCTCGGATTTTCATCCACGGTTTTTAATGTGGTCTTAGGTCTTGGAAACAGTTTGATCTTTTTGACGGCAACAGCTGGTGTATTACTCCTGTTCCTTTATTACAGATCCCGTTTCCACAAAGACTATTTTCTCACACTGTATTTATCCACTATTTTTATTCTTTTAATGTTGTCAGCATTATGGATTGAAAATGCTGGCTCTGATGGTCCCATTAGCTATGTTTATTTTGCCCTTCTTGTTTTCATTATGCTCTTTTTCAAGAAGCCTTTTAACTTTATTATGATTTTCGTACTGGGACTTACTATTGCATCTCTTTTTATTGTGGAATCCTACTATCCGGATGTTGTTACACCATATCCTGAAGGATCGAACAGAACAATTGACCATCTGTCTGTTTTAATTCCGGTTATTATCATCATTTCTTTTTTTATCTATAACACCAGGCAATATTACCTTTCAGAGAAAAAAAAGGCAGAAACATCAGATAAGTTGAAATCATCCTTCCTGGCAAATATGTCTCATGAGATCAGGACACCTATGAACAGCATAATAGGTTTTAGCCAGCTGTTAAGTGAAAATCCTGATAATGAAACACAAAAAAAATATGTTGATCTTATTTTGGAAAGCGGAGATTCACTCTTGACACTTATAAATGAGATCCTTGATATTTCTCAGATCGAAGCCGGACAGGGTAAGCTATTTCCCAAGAATTTTGAACTTGAGCAATTACTTACAGATCTTTTTGATGCCTATGAAGCAGAACGTATTAAAAATAAGAAGTATGAGATTGAATTAATTCTTGCAGAGCCTGAAGGAACAAGAAGAAAAACTATGTATGCCGATCCGCATCGACTGAAGCAGGTACTTTCCAACCTTTTAAATAATGCTATAAAGTTTACGGATTCAGGCCAAATTACATTTGGCTATTCACTCTTACCCGGTCAAAAACTCAGGTTTTTTGTGGAAGATACAGGAATAGGAATTGCTTCGGAAAACCTGGATGCAATTTTCCACCGTTTTTTCAAATTGGAAGATGATATAAACAGATTATACAGGGGAACCGGTCTGGGGCTGGCTATTTGTAAGCAGATTGTAGAAATGATGGGGGGCAAAATATATGTTCAGTCTAATCTTACTAAAGGTTCACGTTTTTTCTTTGATCTACCCTTATATACTGGTTGGGAGGATATGGAAGTAAAAACATTCAAGAAAAAGGCCAGGACTTATAAATGGAAGCGAAAAAAAATTCTCATTGCTGAGGACGAAGAGCTAAATTTCAGATTATTTTTTGAGATTTTTAAGTCCACAGGAGTAGAAATATCCAGGGCTACAACAGGCAGGGAAGCGGTTTATAAGCTTAAGCAAAAACCAGATTTCGATCTTTTGATCCTTGACCTGAAGATGCCGGAAATGAGCGGAATTGATGCCTTTAAAGAAATACGAAAGATGGGCTCCAAAGTTCCTGCAATTGCTGTAACTGCTTATGCATTACAGGAAGATAAACTAAAATGCTTGTCAGTTGGTTTTAATGAATACCTGGCAAAACCATTTCGTAAAATTGAATTTCTGGAAATAGTTGATAAATACCTGAAATAATTTTGTCTTTCCTAAAAGGGCAATAACGTATATCGCATGAAGAAAGTATTAAAAATTGCTGCAAGAATATTCTTAGGAGTATTGCTCATAGTTTTTCTGGCCTTAATTATTGTCCCCGTTATTTTTAAGGCCCCTATATTAACCAGGGTTGAAAATGAATTGAATAGCAGCTTGAATGCAGAAGTGTCGTTTGATGACTTTCGTTTAAGCCTGATAAAAAAATTTTCCAAACTTAAGTATGGAGCTGAAAGGCCTTTCTATTGTTGGTGTTGATGAGTTTTCTAAGGATACACTGGTTCGCTTTAGAATTTTTAGAGTCTCTGTAAACATACTAAGTGCAATAAGCAAAAGTGGACCTGAGATAAGTTCAGTTTTGCTTGATACTCCTGAGATTTTAGCAAAAGTATTGGATTCAGGACAGGCAAACTGGGATATCTTCAAGGAAACCGAAACTATTCCGGATTCTACTATCATAGAGGAAAGTGAGGAAGAGAATGATATTAAAATACGGTTGAAGAAATTCTCTATTAAGAATGGAAATGTGCGTTATGTGGATCTTTCCGGAGGTATAACAGCCTCTCTTGAGAAATTAAATTTTACAATGGGAGGGAAGCTTGGTATGTCTCAAACAGAAATTATGCTTCATGCAAGTGCGAATCCTGTGAATGTGAAAATTGATGGTATTTCTTACTTGAAAAATGTTGCTCTTAATATGAGTATCGGACTTTCTGCAGATCTCGATCAGATGAATTTTGTATTTATTGAGAATGAATTTTCACTAAATGAACTTAGCTTGCAGTTTGACGGGAGTATTGATCTGGGGAATGAAAATCCCAGCCTGGACATTCGGTTCAATACCTTAAATACCAGTTTTAAATCTTTGATTTCGCTTGTTCCGGTAATTTACATGAATGATTTTCAAGACCTTGAAACAGAGGGCAATCTGTTACTGTCAGGGACGGTAAATGGAATTTACAATGAAAAAGATTCGATTTTGCCGGATCTCGTTCTTGACCTGAAAGTTGAAAATGCCATGTTTAAATATCCGGACTTACCTACCTCCATTGAGAAAATAAATATTGCCGTGAATTTGAATGTGAAAGGAGAGGATCTGGATAAAACAAGGATTGATATAAGTGCTTTCTCTTTTGAAATCAGGGATAATCCGGTTACTGCCAATTTGCATATTCAAACACCCATCAGTGATCTTCAGATGAAAGGTGGACTTAGTGGAACTATCGACCTTTCTGATTTTTCAGATATTGTTCCTATGGATGGGATAAGTTTGGATGGCGAAATATATTCTTCTATTCAGCTTCAGGGGAGATTATCTTCAATTGAAGAAGAACATTATGAAGATTTTGGAGCAGATGGAATTATCCGACTTAAGAATTTTGAATTGAACACCCCCGATCTTCCTGTTCCTGTAAAGATCAATGAGGCAGAGCTAATCTTTTCACCTATGCTTCTTGAATTGTCAAAATTGAATATGAAGATGGGGACGTCTGATATTCAGATGAATGGAGCTATGGAAAACTACCTTTTATTCGTATTAAATGATGAACAATTATCAGGTAGTTTTGATCTTAGATCCGGGCTACTTGATTTGAATGAGATAATGCCTGAGTCTACAGATATACAAGAAGAGGAGATACCAGAGGATACTATTTCCCTGTCAGTAGTGAAGATTCCAGCAAATGTAGATTTTATCTTTACCTCAAGTTTAAACCATGTGGAATTTGGAGATATCAGGCTTGACAAGGTTCAGGGAGAAATTTTGGTAAAAGACTCCAAATTAATCTTAAATGGTTTAAATATGAATTTGCTGGATGGAAGCATGAGCGTAAAAGGAGAATATGATGTTTCAGATACCTTGAATCCATTGTTTGATATGAATCTGGATATGACAGAAATAGATATTGCCTCGGCATATAATAGTTTCAATATGGTAAAAATATTGACTCCTTTTGCAAAGGACTTGAATGGTAAGGTTTCGTCCTCTCTTGATTTTTCAGCCAGGCTGGGAGCAGATATGATGCCCCTTATTTCTACAATATCAGGATCGGGAGAATTGCATTCCAGGGAGATACAGGTATTAAGTTCGCCTGTTTTTGATCAGATGAAGAATTTATTGAAAATGAATAAGGACCTGACAAATACTTTTAAGGATGTAAATCTTTCTTTTAAGATAAAAGATGGCGGGCTTGAGATTCAACCCTTTGATATTAAAATGGGAGATATTCATACCAATGTGAGTGGATCTCACGGACTGGATCAAAGCTTAAATTATCTTGTTAAGATGGATGTGCCCAGAGAATATTTGGGTTCGGAGGCAAATGAACTAATCGATAATTTAGGAGCACAGGCTGCTTCTCTTGGTTTGAATTTTGAGCCAGGAGAAACCATACCTGTGAATTTCAAAATTAGAGGAAAAATCGGAAAACCTGAACTAAGCCTTGGGGCTGGAAAAAGTGAGCGTGCCGGGAGCGGAGTAAAGGAAGCTGTTGTCAAAGAAGTAAAGGAGGAACTGGTAAAGCAAAAAGAAGAACTGGTAGAGGAAGTTCAAGAAGAGATCAATGAGGAGGTTGAAAAGATACTGGCTCGGGCAGAAAAAGAAGCAGAAACCATCCGCCGGCTGGCACGTGAATCGGCTGAGCAGGTAAAGAAAGAAGCTTATGCTAATGCAGATAAACTGGAGAAAGAAGCAGAAGGAAAAATTAGTTTTGCAGTTGCTATTGCAGAAAAAGCCGCAGACAAACTAAGGGATCAAGGTGATAAGCAAGCTGAAAGTATTGTTCGGGAAGCAGATGAAAAAGCCGAAAATGTACTTGAAGCTGCCAGGGAAAAAGCTGATAAATTAAAGTAGAAAATTAAAATTTCTTTTCCTTGATACGAGCTTTCTTACCTGTAAGTTTACGAAGGTAAAAAATTCTGGACCGGTGAACTTTACCGTGTTTATTAATCTCAATTTTATCAATAAATGGTGAAGCTGTGGGAAATATTCTTTCTACACCAACATTTCCTGAAATTTTCCGTACCGTAAAAGTTTCTGTATGTCCAGATCCTCTTCTTTGCAATACAACGCCCCTGAATTGCTGGATTCTTTCTTTGTTCCCCTCTTTAATTTTATAATGAACAGTAATGGTATCTCCACTTATAAAATTAGGAAATTTATTTTCAACTGCGTATGCTTTATCTACAACATTCATTAAGTTCATCTCTCTACTCTTTATGTTTATTTATTGTTTTACAAAATCGAGCGCAATGTTACGAAATATTTTTCAATCAATCACTTAATATCATAAATTATTACTGAAGAATACATGTTTTAACATGATAAATTTTGTTGGAATACTGGAATGTTTATATAGTCATCCACTTTCTTCCCATCATTCCATCATTCCTTAATTATATTAATAAAGTGCCCTATGGGTGCAATTTGAAGCCACCTTCATAGAGGGTGGATATTTACTGTTCGCCACCTTCCATTTTCAATTTGTCCTTTGTTTCATTGGCTACATTACGATACCATTCTTTGCTATAACCGGGTTGCTTTAGTTTTGGATTTACATATATATGATCATCAGGAACAGTCTGGGCTTCCTTTATATTACCATCCATATAGCGGGTAAAGAGGTATCCATAGAATTCTCTCCAGGTATCAACAGTCTGGTTTCCAGAATTGACTGAATAATCGGTTAAAAACCTTATTGCTTTTTCAGGATCTTTCTGATGCAATTTACTGGCTACTTCATCAATTACCTGGACTTCTTCAATAAATCTTAACTCAAGTTCAGCCTGTTTCTTCCTAATATCAGGGTAAATAATATTTGCTCTTGTGTATGCAAAGTTTGAAAGCTGGTTGAATACCCAGAATCCTGATTCAGTGGTAAAGTTCATCATACTGCCATTACCCACTGCATAGGACCATGGGACCTTAGAAATACCACAATACATTGGAACATAAACAGTAGAATAACTGTCGTCAACACCAAACCATAATATGCCGCCAACTGCATCAGGGAGCCAACTGCGGCTCTGAGTAACAAATGAAAAACCGGTTTGCTGTGTAGAGATAGCTCTTTCATTAAAATATGTTTCTTCGTCAACTTTCCAGGTCAATGGTCTCCATCTTACTCCACATTGAAAAGCACCTGCGCCAATATCCAGGGTCATATCCATAGGTGTATTTTCATAATGATCACGCATCATTTCCATTACATCGTGAACACTCACCTTGTTGTCTGGTTTTACCCACAGTGGCATTCTTTCATCCAGTTTGTAGCCCATGGCATAATCCAGGTATTGTTCCATTCCACTGGTTACTTTGTTAAATCCGGCCCATACTCTTGCTTCACAGAACCTGGCTCCACCAAAATCTACTGGTGCATAAATATCTGAAAAACTGAAGTTTTTGTCTTTTCCATCATAATATCCATTATTTCTGGCCACCTGAATCACATCAGCTGCGTAAACATTTTCGATACCAGGCTCAAATATATTCTCCAGGTTTCTTGAGGAAATTGAACTTTTCCCATCCTCAAGTGGAAATGTGGTAATCCTTGCGTGGTTAGCATGTCCTGAAATATAACCATCAGGAATACGCCTGGCCACCCAAACTGCACCGGTATTTCCTTCTCCTTTGCCTATCATTTCCATGATCCACACTTCATTCTTATCAGAAATAGAAAAAGATTCGCCTGAACTGTAATACCCATATTCATCCAGTAATTCTGCAATTACTTTAATTGCCTCGCGTGCATTTCCTGCTCTTTGCAGGGTGATGTACATGAGACTGCCGTAATCGATGATTCCGGTTTTATCACGTAATTCACTTTTGCCACCATAAGTGGTTTCCCCAATTGCAACCTGGCGTTCATTTATGTTACCAACCACAGAATAAGTGTGTCTTGCCTGTTTGATTTTCCCCAGATATTTCCCTGTATCCCACTCATATACATCGAGCATAGCTCCTTCCGGATAATCAGCTGCCGGACTGAAGTATAATTCACCATACAACACATGGGAATCTGCTGCATAGGTAATCATTGTTGAGCCATCTTTACTGGCCGCTTTTGTAATTAAAAAGTTTGTACAGGAATAAGTATTTTGCATATTCCAGCTCAAAATCATAAATAGGAAAAAAAAGATCTTTTTCATTAGTTTTTATTTAAATTGATTTTATAATTGTTTCCAGATTTACATCATTAGATCTACCAGTTTCAGATGATCTTCCTTACTTAATACGTGATGCAAGCCACTTGCCCTGCTTTTATTTAATTGTTCCAGGATTTCTGATTTATGCTGTAAACCTATGTCTAGATCTGATAGATTAACAGGAGATTTCACTTTTGTGAAAAAGGCTGAAAGGAGGCTTATTGTTTCATCAACTGAATCAGTATCAAACAATCCTCTCCCCAGGGCTTTTATCCTGTCCGGGATCCGGTTTTTCTGAAGCTTTAACCAGGCAGGATAAGCGATACTGAGAGTGGCACCATGTGGAGTATCATAAAGGAATGACAGCTGGTGTCCAATAGCATGAACGCCCCAATCGCCTCCTTGTTTTCCATAGTAGGTTAAGCCATTCAGAGCCAGGGTTGCATCCAGCATAATACTTGCCCTTAAGTCATAATTTTGGAGATCCTGAAGTAATTTAGGCCCCCAGTAAAATGCATCCTTAATAATTGAAAAGATAATTCTGTCTGTTATGCTTGGTTCCCCTTTCCCAAAAAAAGCCTCAAGTGCATGTGCAATTAAGTCTACGATACCATATGCTGTATAATCAAAAGGGACTGAAATAGTAAACTGGGGATCCAGGAAAGAATGTTTTGGGAAATTAAGCTCGTCAACAAAACCTATTTTTTCACCGGTTTCAGGATTTTGAATAACTGCAGCACCATTCATTTCTGTACCTGTGGCTGCAAGTGTAAGAACATTGACCAGGGGAATGGAGGCTTTAGGTCTGGCCCGCCATTTCATGAAATCCCATGCCCTGGTATCGGAAGCAATGCACAAGCCGATTATTTTGGCAGAATCAATTACACTGCCACCCCCCAGGGCAAGCATTACATCAATTTTATTTTGTTTTCCCAGGACAACAGCTTTTTCAACATCCTCAAGAATTGGATTTGGTTTAATTCCACTGTACTCAGTGATTTTCAGGCCGGCTTTTTTGAGTTGGTTTACAATTTTGTCGTAATACCCGTATTTTTTTACCGATCCCTGACCGTAAATCAGCAATACATGTTTTCCATATCTTTTGACAACATCTCCAAGTTCATCTGTTACATTTTTCCCAAAATGTAGGCGGGTGGGATTATAGGCAGTAAAATTTTCCATTTATCATATGTTTCATTAATTAATGTAAAAGCTCTTAGTATTCTAATAAAAAATTATTAGCCAATAACCAATCCTCCTGAATTATCATTACTTGATCCTGTTACTGAAGCAAGACAGTTGTTTTCATTCTGGAGCCTTAGAACCCCGAGAAGTGCAAATATGAGGGCTTCTTTAAAATCAATGATCTTCTTATCCGGCACAATTACCTGATGTTGAGTTCCAGACTGTATTCTTTCAATAAGGAAGCTGTTGTGAGCTCCTCCGCCTGTTACAAGCAACTTCCCTTTTTCCTTAAAAGTGATGGTTTTTGCTATCTGTACGGCAATATGTTCGTAAATAGTACGAAGTTTGTTTACATCTGAGATTGTAGATTGTTCGAGGACAGGAATAAATTCACTTTCCATCCATTCCCTGCCAAGTGACTTTGGAGGAGGTAATTGATAGTAGGGAAGGAGGTTGAGCTTTGCCAGGAGATCAGGGTTGATAACTCCAGTTCTTCCTGTCTCACCATTTTCATCAAATTCTTTCCCCATTTTATTCATAAGGTAATTTAATCCCAGATTGGCCGGGGAAGCATCAAAGGCATAAGTTTTTCCGTCGGTAGAGTATGTAATATTTGAAAAACCTCCCAGGTTCAGACAAAAATCATAATCTGCGAATAATAAGCGGTCACCCACCGGGACCAGGGGGGCACCCTGGCCACCAAGAGCTACATCAAGAGACCGGAAATCGGAAATAGTTTTTATACCCGTTATTGCATATATCGAATTCATATCCCCAATCTGCCATGTGAGTTTCTTATCTGGCTGATGAAAAACAGTATGACCATGCGATGCAAGCAGATCAATTCCTGCAGTTTGATTGTCAAGAAAATTGAGTACCTTTTTCCCAATGAATTCTCCATATTCCTTGTGGAGTAATGCGAATGAATAGGCATCCAGGTTCTTAGCTCCTTCCAGTTTTATTCTCCAGTTATCTGAATACTTATAGGTTTCAGCCCTGTTAATTTGAAAATTCCAGCCTTCTGGTACTGAAGTAAAGCTGCAATCTGCAATATCCAGTCCATCCAGCGAAGTTCCTGACATTAACCCTAGCGCCCTGAATACTTTTTTCATAAAAAATGATTGTCTTGTAAGGGGTCATGAAGATACTAAGAATCCAACTATTATTGATGAGGTGCAGCTTCATTTTTGACCAAGTGTCATGTCAAGATGATATTGTCGAGTTCGTCATTCCGAACTTGCCTGCCGGCAGGCAGGATTACTCCCTGCGGTCGTGAGATAGTTCAGCATGACAATAGCTAACAATAGCTAACAATAGGATTGACATGACACTAGTTAGTAAACGAAACACCGGTTTGTTATTCAGGAAGGATTATTTTTTAATTCCGCCTCTCTGAGTGATGATATCAATGATTTAATCCTTACCACATCCGTAACTGACCTTTCATATTCTGGTATCTCAGGTATCCCTCCCATGAAAACCTTAGGATTTTTATATTTCATGGTACTTTTTACTACACTTGCCCCGGTAAGATGATACTCTTGAGCTCCGGTGATGTTGATCATATCTTTAATATTATCTTTATTTATTCCGGCACCGGGCATAATTCTTATCCTGCCTTTTGCTCTTTCAATCAGGGCTGTGATCATCCATGCACCAGTTGGTGCTTCATTCATCATGCCTGAGGTAAGAAGAATGTCTGCCCCGGTTTGAATAACGTCTTCCAGGGCCTTGTATGGATCCCTTGTCATATCAAATGCCCTGTGAAAGGTAACAGTCATGGGCTTTGAAAGTTTCACAAGTTCCTTTGTTCGACTTATATCCACAGTTCCATCTTCATTCAGTATCCCAAATACCACACCATCAGCCTTCAGTTTTTTGGCCAATTTTATTTCCCGTTTCATAATTTCAAATTCAAGCTCAGAATACAGGAAATCGCCACCACGGGGGCGAATCATCACATGGATCTTCAGGTCTAAATATTGCCTGGCCATTTCTATTACGGCCGCACTTGGAGTAGTTCCTCCTTCATACAGGTTGGTGCAAAGCTCTATCCTGTCTGCTCCTCCTTCCTGAGCAGCCAGTGCTGATTCAAGTGAATCTACACATACTTCCAGGGTATATTGATATGCCATATTATAATTTTTTTTATGATTTAGAATGCCAAAATTATTATTTTATTTATAATTGTATTCAATTCTTAAAAACAAATTTACAATGAAGCCAACTCTTCTTATTCTTGCAGCCGGTATTGGTAGTCGATATGGCGGTTTAAAGCAAATGGATCCAATAGGCCCATCAGGGGAAGCCATTATGGATTATTCGATTTTTGATGCCCTAAAGGCAGGTTTTGGGAAAGTTGTGTTTGTTATAAGAAGGCAAATTGAAGCTGATTTCAAGGAAATGTTTCTGGATAAATTGTCTCCTTTTGTTGATATAGATTATGTCTTTCAGGATTTGGATATGCTTCCATCAGGGATGCATTTGCCTGAGCAAAGAAAGAAACCATGGGGTACGGGTCATGCTATGATGGTTGCTGAAAAGAAAATTGATGGACCATTTGCGGTAATCAATGCCGACGATTATTATGGACCATTATCTTATAAGGTAATGGCAGACTTTCTCATAAATAATAATGAGAAGGAAAATTTGTTTTCTATGGTGGGTTTTCAGCTTGATAAAACATTATCAGAGCATGGTCATGTTGCCAGAGGGGTTTGTGAAACCAATGACAAACAGTTTCTTGTTTCCATTGAGGAAAGATTAAATATTATTAAAGGAAGCCAGGGTATATATTATATTGATGGATCAGATAAAGAAATTTCTCTGAGCGGAAAAGAAACTGTGTCTATGAATTTCTGGGGTTTTCAGGTAAATGTATTTAAGTATTTGAATCAATACTTTCGGGATTTTATGGAAGAGTTTGGAAGCCATCCTAAAAAAGAATTTTTTATTCCTCTGGCAGTTACCAGGCTTATAGCAAATAAAGAGGCTGGTTTTCAGGTGCTTCAAAGTGGTGAATCCTGGTTTGGTGTAACATACAAAGATGATAAACCGAGGGTAGTAGAGGAAGTCAGGACCAGGGTGGATAAAGGAGTTTATCCGGAAAAATTGTGGGGTTGATATGTGTATTGGGGTGGCAAGAAAAAGACAGCCACAAAGGCACCCCTGTACAGTCATTCTTCACGGGGCAGGCGAAGATACCAACCTGGCAGGCAGAGAAACGCTATGAATTTGGATTGTCAATTAGCATTACCAGAAAAAATTCATGACAAATTTGCTCTGGTTGTTTTTTTGATCAGAAACTGTAAGTATAAGTTCATGGGTTTTTCCTTTTCCAATTCTGTCTTCATCCAATATGTAAAACAAACTGTTATTTTTAGGATCATATTCAAATAATACCCATTCACCATCTATCTTCCCTTCATATTCAGAAATTCCCGAGAAATCATCTTTTATTTTAAAATGAAGTTTCTTCTTATTCTCCAGATTCTGGCCTGGGATGAAGTTATGAGCTAAGATTTCAGGTGCAATAGTATCAATGCTTACAAAATACTTTCCAAATTCCCTGGTCCTTAATTCTACTTTTCCGTTTTTATATTCACCACCCCTTGCAAAAGCTTTTTTCTTTTCATCAAAGCCGGCAAGAAGCAGTTTGTCTTCCATCCCATCAGGTACTTCTTCAGGTTTAATACGGAGCATGAAATGTTTGTGGACAGGAGTAAATCTGTCATGAACATGGTATATCCATGAATAAATTCCTTTGGAAGGAGGTGATATTACGAGTCTGAAATAAAGGGAGTCATATAGGGCATATTTGGGGATGTCTATTTCAAAACCATTGAAAGAGTATTTGTTTTCCATTTGGTATGGCATAATCATCAAGTATTCTTTCTTAGATGCAGTATTTACTCGTTTTTTCTGAGAGGGTATCTGGCCTTTAACAGAAAAATCAATAGTTGAAGTATTCCCATAACTGTCTTTTATGATCAGTTCCAAGCTTCTTGATTCTCCTTCAGCAAAATGCAAAGACCCATCTCCAACAGTACCATCGTAGATTCTTAATCTGTTGTTTGGCTCTATAAAGGTTTTCCTGATCTTCCTACCGCTTTTTTGTCTTTCTTCATAATCAATATAGCTGTTAATATATCTGGATTCAGAAAAGGCAAATTCATTCATGCTTGTATTTGAAAACCTTTTCCCATCAGCTAAAACTTCAATGGTATATATTCCACATTTGTTTGGAACATAGTTGAGTTTATCATAAGTCTCCACACCAATACCAATTTTTCCATTTACATAAATTTCACTGGTGTCTTTGAGCAGGTATTTTCCGTTAGCCCTGATGACGGCGAATATTATTTTTTCAGATTGCCCCTGAATACTACTTTCTTTGTTCATAGGATATAGAGCAATGCTAGTAATAATGGGTGGAATGCGATCCTCTATATCAAATCCATACAAAAGTGCATTGGTAGGTCGTTCAGTGGCCGTTTCCCTGATTTCGAAATGCAGGTGCGGACCGGTAGAACTGCCTGAATTTCCTGAATATGCGATAAGGTCTCCCTTTTTTACAGGGAAATCAGCTTTTCCGGGAAAAATGTTCAAAGAAAAACTTTGTTTCTCATACTGCTTTTCCTTAACAAATGTTTCGAGATCTGGTGGGAATTTATCAAGGTGTCCGTATACAGATGTATATCCATTAGGATGATTGATGTAAAGAGCCTTTCCAAAACCTCCCGGGCTTACACTTATTCGAACAATATACCCATCTGCAATACTGCGGATAAACTCTCCTGACCTTCCCCTGGTTTTTATATCCAGTCCCGAATGAAAGTGATCTGTTCGTATTTCCGCAAAATTTGCAGCCAGATAAATTTGGAAATCAACTGGTGAGGAAAAATAATTTACAGGAAAGGAATTCTGGCTGCTGCAGGGTTGAAGCATGAGAAGTCCAATATTTAAATAGAGTAAGGTGATCAGTGTTTTTTTCATTCTACGAAAAACAGTAAATAAAAATAAAATGCAAAGCTATAATTTAACATGAGTTAAAGGAAGTTTTAATTGACTTATTTCGTTGTATTTCATTAAGCCTTATTCATTTTATATATTTGAGCATAAACAGCACTCACATGAAAAGCCATTCTTTCAATTAAAAAATAAGACTATTTTTTTGAATTAACTTTTCCTGTATTAACTTTGTATTAAAATCTAATTCTTGTGTCAGAGCCTAAAGAAATAATTGGTGATTTGAGAAATAAGTTCAAAGCAATTATTTCAATGAATGAGGGATTCAGAGAGAAAAATCAGATCCTTCAGGAAGAAATTGAAAAATTGAATATGAAAATCACCGGACAGGAATTAAAAATTGATGAGTTAAACGGAAAATTTGAAAGCATAGGTCTTGCAGAGGTTTTTTCGGCTTCTGGAGAAGATTCACAGGAGGCTAAATTGAAAGTGAATAAGATTGTGCGGGAAATTGATAAATGTATTGCTCTGTTGAATAAATAATTTTTGCTTGGGTATGGATGATAAATTGACAATTCGTATAAATCTGGCAGATAGATATTATCCATTGAAGATCCCTGTAAAGGATGAGGAGAAAATACGGAAAGCTGCAAAAATGATCAATGAGAAGATATTGATGTATAAGCAGAAGTATAGTGATAAGGATGTTCAGGATTTTTTGGCCATGGCTGCCCTGCAATATGTTGTAAAAGTTATAGATTTTGAGGAAATGTCAGATATTTCTCCTATATTAGTAGAAGTTCAGGATTTGAATAGAGAGATGGAGGAGTATTTACAAAATGAGTAATATACGTTCTTTTACATAGCAAGAATTTTGCCCGCATTATTTCTGTAATTCTTTTTTGAAACTCAACACTTTATAAATTGGAGTTCAACTCAGTTTATGGATGACAGGCCATAACCCTTTGGGTTCTTTAACAAGACATTGGAAGTCAGAGATGAATTGGAGACTCCTCCCAATGTAAAAACTGGGGTTTTATAAAACATTACGGAAATCAATGCGGGTTTTTTTTATACATAATCCAAAGAGTTTTTAATTATTAAAAATATAATATGACTTTACTAACAATATTTCCCATTGTATACGGTGCAGTGGGACTCATACTAGGAGCAACATTAAGCTTTGTTATGATTCAATTACTGGCAAAAGGGAGAAGCCAGAAAATACTGGTTGAAGCAGAAGCAGAAGCAGAAGTTATCAGGAAAGACAAGATTCTTCAGGCTAAAGAGAAGTTTCTTCAACTTAAATCTGATCATGAAAAAATGATCAATGAAAGGACCAATAAACTGGTGCAGGATGAGAATAGATTTAGTCAGAAAGAATCTACTCTTTCTTATAAGATTGAGGAAAACCACAGGGAAAGAAAGGAGATTGAAGCAATCAGGAATAACCTGAAG
>DAOWNN010000269.1 GCA_030642585.1 Bacteroidota bacterium
TGAAATTTTCCCGAATGGTTCTTAAATGCCATAGTACCGGAAACAAACCCATAAAGGCATGCTTCCTGTAATGGATTACCAGGTTGCCACTTGCCGCTTCCATCTTATCACCTCCCCAAACCCTGAACTCAGCTTCGGGATCCACCTCTTTTAAGCTAAGAATCAAATTCGATCCATGCAAATCTCCGGAAGCTTCACCTGCTATTAAATAATATTTCACGATATTTTTTCCATATTTACAAATGTAAATCAATTATTCATAGTTTTATTTAAATCCATGATTTTTGATAAACATCAAAAGTAAATGAGAATCCGAATTTTCATACTATTCATTTTCATACTTCCTTTGCCTGTTTCAGGACAACTTGATCAAACATCTTTTCAAGTTGAAAAACAGATCTGTCAGTCTGATTCAGGTAAATTATTTCTTGGTATTCAGAACTACAACCTTTTTAAGAACAACGAATATTTTAACAACATTGATCATGGTTTTACCATTTTCGGATCTGCTGTAAATGCTTCACTTAAATACTATCCCACAAGTAAAATATTGATTGAAGGAGGGATACATATGCTTGCATATTATGGCACAGATAAACTCGACAGGATTACACCTATAATTCGATTTCAATATCTGCCTTATAGTAACTTTAGTATTGTAATTGGGAATCTGTATGGTGGATTGAATCATAAATTCATAGAACCTTTTTACAGGTTTGAACGTTTTATTGAGGATCCCCCGGAAACTGGCATACAACTGCTTTATACTTCAAGCCATTTTGATTCGGATTTATATCTTGACTGGAGGGAATACATTTTCAGGGATAGTTATTCGGACAAAGAAAAGTTTACAGTTGGCTGGAATAGTAAAGTTAAGTTTTTAAATCCTGAAAAACCTTTTCAAATTGAGCTCCCGGTTCAGATTTTATGTGCTCACAGTGGCAGTCAGGTTGACACAGCTAATATTCCTCCTGTAACTCTTATGAACTTCGCTACAGGAGCAATTGTTAAGTACCGGTTTAGCAACAATATAATTTCAGAGGCCGGCGTAATACTGTATTATGCAGCATACAAAGATCTGTCTCATGAAAAAAATCAGCTCTTCATAAATGGAAATGCAATTTATCCCATGGTATATGCAAAATCAAAATGCTTAAATGTTTATTTTGGTTACTGGAATGCTTCAAATTTTATTGCACCCCTTGGAGAACCAATATTTTCTTCAATATCCTATATTGATGAAAATTTGAGTTTTCCTGAAAGAGAGTTAATTTTGTTTAAAATTGATTTCCACCATCAAATAGCCAGGGGTGCTTTTTTAGGAGTCAGATATGAGGGATATTATGACCTGTTAGGTACAAATATTTATGAGAAAGAGAGACAATATGATTTTTCATATGGAGTTTATATTAATTTTAACCGGGATTTTTTCATGAAGGAAATAAAGAAATTTAAATGAATTTAAAAGTTGGCATTATTGGAGTAGGTCATTTTGGGAAAAATCATATTCGCTGTCATAAAGAAGGAAAATTCAAACTTGTAGGATTTTACGACATAGATAAAGAAGTATCAGACAGTGTAGAAAAGGAGTTTAGTATCCCACAGTTTTTAACTTATGAAGCATTGCTTAAAGAGGTTGACATGGTGGATGTTGTTGTGCCAACCAATGTCCATTTTGAAGTAGCAAAAAAAGCAATTTTAGCCGGAAAACACGTGTTTATAGAAAAACCTGTTACATCCACCCCTGATGAGGCCCTGGAATTAAAAAAACTTGCTATTAAAAACAATGTTAAGATTCAGGTGGGGCATATTGAAAGATTTAACCCGGCTTTCACGGCGATAAAAACCCAAATAAACAATCCCAAATTCATTGAACTACACCGATTGGGACAGTTTCATCCAAGAAATAAGGACGTCCCGGTAGTTATGGATTTAATGATTCATGACATTGATATTATTTTGAATGTTGTTAACTCAAAAGTAAAATTTATTCTTTCAAGTGGAGTTCCCATCATCAGTGACACCCCCGATATTACAAATGCCAGGCTTGAGTTCGAGAACGGATGTATAGTCAATATGACGGCAAGCAGGATCAGTTTAAAACCAATGAGGAAGCTGCGTTTGTTCCAGTCTGATGCTTATCTTTCAATTGACTTTCTGGAAAAAAAATCGGAGGTTGTGAGAATTAAACAGGTGGATGAAATTCCGGATGATCCTTTTGCTATGATAATGGATTTGGGAGAAGGAAAGCAAAAAAAACAAATCTTTTTTGAATCCCCGGATATAGTAGAAATAAATGCCCTGGTGGAGGAATTAAATAGCTTTTATGAATCCATACGGAACAATGCATCACCGGTAGTTTCTATTGATGATGGGTACAAAGCCCTGAAACTCGCCAATGAAATAATGGAAAAAATGAGCAGCAATGTTCAGTAAAAGAGTTATTTTATTGAGGTACGGATCACCCCTCTGGAAGAATTACGAAAAAAGCTAATGATCTCACCTCTTTCAATGGATACGGGGAATTCCTTTTCTATCTCTTCAAGTGCTTGTGAGTTATTTAAATTTTTAAGATAGATGACCCTGTACATTTCCTGAATTTCATTAATTTTTTCATTTGAAAATTTTCTTCTTCTTAATCCCACCGAATTCACTCCAACATAGGCCAATGGCTCACGATCGGCTGTAATATAGGGAGGAACATCAATACGCACTTTTGATCCCCCACCAATAATTGAATGTTTCCCAATATGAACAAACTGGTGAACGATACTTGCACCGGCCAGAATTGCCCAATCACCCACTACTACTTCTCCTGCGAGTCCAACATTATTTACCAGAATACAATTGTTACCAATCATACAATCATGGGCAACATGAACATAGGCCATAAGCAAGCAATTTTTCCCAATAACAGTTTTCCCGGAAGCAACCGTCCCCCTGTTTATGGTAACACATTCCCGAATAGTGGTATTATCACCAATCTCTGCAGTAGTTTTTTCTCCCGTAAATTTCATATCCTGGGGTATTGCAGAAATAACTGCTCCGGGAAATATTCGACAATTTTTTCCAATTCTGGCACCATCCATAATAGTAACATTTGGACCAATCCAGGCTCCCTCTCCAATTTCCACATTTCCGGCAATAGTACTAAAAGGCTCAACAGCAACTCCTTTGTCGAGCTTAGCTTCGGGTTGAACAAATGCTAAGTTATGGATCATGGGGCTTATTCTTTATTTTTTACAACTTGTGCCATTAATTCGCCTTCCACTACCAGCTTGTCGCCAACAAATCCTTGTCCAAACATATTCATAATTCCTCTTTTCGTAGGAGAAGTTTGTTCAAGTTTAAAAATCAATGTGTCTCCGGGAACAACCTTTTGTTTGAACTTTACTTTATCAATTTTCAGAAAATATGTTGAGTATTTTTCGGGTTCATCCACCCTGCTCAATATCAGTATACCACCAACCTGAGCCATTGCTTCAATCAATAAAACTCCCGGCATTACATGTTCATTAGGAAAATGCCCTTGAAAAAACAATTCATTAACTGTAAGATTCTTAATCCCTACCACAGAATTATCATCCAGGTAAATAATTTTATCTACCATTAGAAAAGGATACCTGTGTGGCAGTAGTTTCTTAACACCCTCTACACTATAAACCGGCACTTTTGTTGGATCATATTCAGGAACATGTTTTTTTGAAGCAAGCTTCTTTATTTCTTGCCTAAGTTTTTTTGCAAGTTCGGTATTGGCATGATGACCTGGACGTGTTGCTACAATCTTGCCAATTATAGGTTGGCCTACCAGGGCCAGGTCTCCCATAATATCAAGTAATTTATGCCGGGCCGGCTCATTTGGAAAATGAAGGTCCACATTATTCA
>DAOWNN010000179.1 GCA_030642585.1 Bacteroidota bacterium
CTAAAAAGATAAATTTAAATAATTTTGTAAATTATTACCAAATTACAAAATTATTTAAATTTCATATGCTATTATATTTGTTTAGCCCCGCCCCTGACGATAAATGTCTGGGTCTTTGACCTAAAGGACGGGCTTATTGATTATCATCTGTTTAAGCAAAGTCTTATATCGAACTCACGTAAGTTAAGAAACATAAATTTATTTAGATGCTGAAACACCTGCCTGCCGGTAGGCTGGAGTTCAGCATGACTAACATCCGGTCATCCAGGTTCGGGATGGCGACAATCGATAAAATTTATTTTGAGACAAGTCTTTTTCATTTTTTCAAATCGAGTTAGTTTAATCAATCCGCAAGGTTATTAAATACTTTGGAAGAAATAATATCTTCATAGTGTTTTTTCAATTCAGCATATCTCTCATAAGCATCATTACCGGGTATTTGATCGGCTCTTGATAACATAGATGCCAGATAAGATATTTGGTCCAGTAGCATGGGAGTCATATAGGGTCCCTTAGCTGTAATAAGTTCCGACTGCAGCTTAGAAAGATTATCATCCTCAGCCATGAATTTGTTTTTCTTTTTGTTACTGGTATCGATAATATTTTTTAGCTCCTTCCTTCTTTCCTTTAGCTTGTAAGCTGATTTTTTTGCTGAACTTTCAAGATCCCTTATTTGAAGGGCCAGTTCTTCCTTCAGGAGTAAGTCATCCAGGCAGACCAGGGTTTCTTCCAATCTTGGGTCCATTAATAGTTCAAAACTCTGAACATAGCTTTCCCCATTTACGCTTAACCGTGCCTGGTAAATTCCTGGTGATGCATCAGGGCCTCCTGAAGATCTTCTTCTTTCACTCTTGTCCCAGGGCCCATGATGCCTCATATCCCAACGAAAACGATTGGTTCCGGTATGATTTGTCAGAGTTGTGCTACCCATATTTCTTCGGTAATAAGCCATCATTTCATTTTCTTCACCAATTTCCTCTTTTTTTTCACTCAAATATGTACGTATCACTTTATGATCTTTGTTCAGGATTTCAAGTTTTATGACCTGGTCGGATTTATTTTTTAAATAATAATCAATAATGACTGAGGGCGATGGGTATTCAGGAACAGAATTGCTCCTGGTGCCTCTATACCGAAATCTATAAGTATTCAATGGTTTAAAAAGAACCGCTTCCTCATTACTTTCAAGATTATGCAATGCTGTAACATTATCCATGATCCAGAAGGAACGCCCCATTGTAGAAAGAACCAGGTCATTGCGGAAGATTTTTATATCCGTTACCGGGGTAACCGGAAGGTTTTGTTGAAAAGAAATCCAGTTCAAGCCATCATTGAAAGAAATGAATATCCCGAATTCAGTACCGGCGTATAACAATCCTTCTTTATTCGGATCTTCCCTGACGACCCTGGTTGGGAAATCTACAGGGATGCCATTTGTTCCTGTAGTCAGCAGTTCCCAGCTTTCCCCGTAATCCTGGGTTTTGTAAATATAGGGATGCCAGTCTCCCAGCTGGTACCGCAGAACTGAGATATATGCTTTTCCTTCTTTATGTGGAGAGGGCTCAACGCAATCCACCCTTCCTCCTTTTGGGAGATCTTCCGGGCTTACATTTTTCCAGTCGGCACCACCATTTTTTGTTACATATACAGGCCCATCGTTCGCACCCACCCAAATAAGACCTTCCCTGAGGATAGATTCGCGAATTGAATAAATGGTACTGTAGTATTCTTCTCCTGTAATGTCCCTGGTAATCGGGCTTCCTGAATTTACCTGTTTATCCGGTTCAAATGCTGTAAGGTCCGGCGAAATGATCTCCCATGTTACCCCATCATCCGTTGTTTTATGAAGATATTGAGAGGCATGATACACTACATCAGGATTGTGTGGTGAAACATGGATAGGTGCGACTCTCTGAAACCTGTATTTTAGATCTTTAGGATTGTGGCTGTAAATATTGGTCGCGCCAACATAATACTGTTTTTCCTGTCCTGTGCGTTTATTGTATACTCCAAACCTTCCCTTGCAATTTGAATAAATGATGTTAGAATTTCCAGGCTTTGGAACTGCAGGTCCGGTTTCACAACCACCTACAGAAAGCCAGAAGCCAGAAGCCCCTGAGGGTGCATTATAGGGAGGCAGGGCTGGAACAGCAATAGTACTGTTATCTTGTTGCCCCGCGTATAACCAGTACGGATATTGATCATCCACTTCCACCTGGTATAATTCGGCGGTGGGCTGGTTACGCTGTGTTGACCATGATAGTCCTCCATTTTGAGTGATATTTGCTCCCCCATCGTTAGATTGAATAAACTCCAGAGTATCATTTGGGTTGATCCAAATGTCATGGTTGTCTCCATGAGGAGGACGTAAATTCTTCCAGCTTACACCTCCATCGGTAGAATGTAAAAATCTTCCGGCCATTATATACAGGGAGTTTGCATTAAGTGGGTTGGCTTCAATATTGCAGTAATAAAAAGGGCGGTTTATAATGTTTGAATTTGAGCTAATCAATTCGAATGATTCGCCCATATCATCGCTCATATACAAACCTCCTTCACCTTCAGGTGCTTCTACCAGGGCATAGAGTCTTTGAGGCTTATCAGGAGACACCGCCAGATCTATTTTACCTATCAGTCCATCAGGAAGCCCTCTGGTTAATTTGATCCAGTTATTTCCTCCATCTTCAGATTTGTAAATACCACCCGCTTTTTCACCACCCGAAATAATTGTCCATGGCTTTCGTTCAGCACGCCACATACTTGCATAAAGAATTTCAGGATTGGAAGGAGCAAATTCAATATCCACAGCACCTATAGTATCTGACAGGTAAAACACTTGTTGCCAGTCTTTTCCTCCATTCAGGCTACGGTATATTCCACGTTCCTTATTTGGTTGAAATGCCTGTCCGATTGCAGCTACAAAAACTATGTCGGGTTTGTCAGGATGGATCTCAAGAGCACCAATCTGTCCTACTTTCTCAAGCCCTGTATGCTTCCATGATTTTCCGCTATCTTTTGATTTATAAACTCCCTTTCCTGTGATTACGTTTGATCTTAATCCGTCGGACCCTGTACCAACATATACTATTTCAGGATTAGAAGGAACCACACGGATGGCTCCAATGGATGGAGTAGAAAAATATCCATCTGATATGTTTTTCCAGGTAATTCCATAATCTTTAGTTTTCCAGACGCCCCCACCGGAACTACCCATATAATAAGTACCGGGAATAGAAGCAACACCTTCCACAGTAGTTACTCTGCCTCCGCGGGTAGGTCCAACATTCCTGTACTTAAAAGCCTGGAATAATTCTGATTTCCCGGCTGCCGTATTATCTACAGTCTGCGCTAGTACTGGTATAGAGAAAATCAAAAAAAACAGGAGCCCAAGCCTGTGTTTTGCAAGATGTTTCATATTGACTAAAATAAGTTGAAAATTGAATGATGAAATTACGAATTTTATAAACTCAAAATATAGTAAGTAAAGTGTTATTATTACTCTTTTCTAAGCATGTGTCCACCACGTTCACCTGTGAATTCCCCTGCATTACGCACTACAGTCCCATTAACCATTACAAAATCAAACCCTTCTGCTAAGAGATGTGGGTTTTCGTAATCAGCTTTATCCTGAACTTTATCAGGATCAAAAACCAGGATATCAGCAGCGTAGCCTGTTTTAATCATGCCTCTTTTCTGTTTTGTGAGTCCCAGAGTGTGGGCAGGTAAGCCAGTCATTTTATGAATAGCCTGTTCAAGATTGAGAGCTTGTTTCTCTCGTACATAATATCTTAATACCTTGGCAAAAGAGCCATAACCCCTTGGGTGCTGCATTGTTGGCGAGCCATCTGTACTGATCATTACATAAGGATCAATCAACAACCTGTCTTGTAATTCCTGGTCCATTACAAAATAAGCAGCACTGGCACCATTGGGGCCAATATCATCAATCAGAACATCTTCGAAGGGCTTGTTCATTTCAAGGGCTACCTGTTCCAGGGTTTTTCCGGCCCAGGGTTGGGTACCAAATAAAGTAGCTTTGGGTCCATTTCTTAGTGTTATCCGTTCACGTAGATATTCGGCCAGTTCTTCACGTTTTTGTTTTACCACCTCCTTATAATCATTTGGTGGTTTTGCCCAGGAGGGAAAAACAATTCCTATGCCGGTATAACTTGCTGTGTAAGGATATATATCACCAGTAACCCTGGTTCCTGACTTTCGTGCCTTCTCCATTTGTTGAAGGATATGTTCAGCCTGCTCCCTTCCTTTTCCATATACAATTTTCATATGAGATACTTGTACGGCACTTCCGCTACCTTTACCCTGTTGCAATAATTCTGCTATAGATTCCGAAATTTTATCTTTATCCTCACTGCGAACATGACTATGGATAACTCCCTTTCTTTTGGCAACAGGAATTGCAATAGTAATCAGCTCATCAAGATTTGAAAATGAGCCGGGTTGGTATTCAAGTCCTGTAGACAATCCAAAGCAACCTAAATCCATTGCTTCCTCAACCAACCATGCCATTTCATTCAGGCTGGAAGGATCTGGATTTGGATTAATTTTTATACCAGATTGATCACGAATGGATCCATGACCTACCAGGGTAGCTACATTCAAAGAGGGCTTTGCTTCTTCCACATCTGTCATCCATTCGGAAATATTTGCCGGGCTTACACCATCCTGACCAAGGACAATAGTGGTTACTCCCATAGCAATAAAATTATTGAATTCAGGAGTGGCAATTGGGTCACCATGAGTATGACTATCAATAAATCCAGGAGTTACCACCAATCCGGTAGCATCCATAGTTTGAATAACATCAACTTCGTCGGGATTGATTTTTCCAATTTTAATAATTTTTCCGTCCAGCACCAGAATGTCTGAATTAAATCCTTTTTTTCCTGAGCCATCAATAATTGTTCCCCCATGAATCAGGTAATCATAGTTATCATCTTGTTGTTTGATAGTACAGGAGCTAACAAGGATAATAAGAACAAGAAAAAGTTTTGTAAGCCTCTTTAAGAATAGCTTCCCTGCATGTGTATGTTTCATATTTTATATTTTGTTAAATGTCGTTCCGTAAATTTTCAATCCTGAAACTTCACCTTTCTGATCAAGCTGGAAAACTACCAGATCACTTTTCAGATGTTTTTCAGGCCAGTTTACCTCAAAGGTATCATAATGCCAATGACTTAATTTTCCGGAGATGGAAGAAGTGAATGAAAAAGCCAATTTATTCTCCTTGTAGGAAATAACAATATCCCCGTAAAGATCATCCCGGTATATTCCGGAATATTGATCCAATGAGAGACTGGGCTTTGTGTTTTGCACCCTTTGAGCAATCATGTTGGTTCGCCTGGTTTCTTGTTTTTTTCTAATCCCATCGTACAATTCAAGAACTTCTTTATTCCATTCGCGGGAATTATCATTATCTACATACAGGTCAATTGCTTTATACATAATGGCATGCCTTAGCTCGGCGTGATC
>DAOWNN010000035.1 GCA_030642585.1 Bacteroidota bacterium
AACTTCAGGATATTTATTATAAGTTTTTATTTATTATTTCTTATAAATGGGTGTGCCAGTGGAGATAAATTGGATAACTTGATATTTGATCAAGAGGAGATCACAGTTGTAATTACAGATTCGGGTCTTGGAGGCCTGGCTGTTTTAGATGATATTGCAAAAAAAATGGCAGAATCAGGATATTATAAACGAGTAAATCTGATTTTTGTGAATGCATTGTTTAATGCTGATTATGGTTATAATTCACTGAATTCAAGATCGGAAAAAATAAATGTGTTTAGTTCGGTTCTAAATGGTATTGAAAACAAATTTCATCCTGACATCATATTGATCGGGTGCAACACTCTTTCTGTTTTTATTGGAGAAACTGACTTTGTGAAAGAATCTAACACACCTGTGGTTGGGATTGTTGAGTCAGGAGTGGTGTTAATCTCTGATCATCTTTCGCAGAATAATAAATCTGTAGTTATTATTACAGGTACTATAACGACCATATCAGAAGATAATCACAGAAAGGCATTACTCAAAAGAGGTTTTTCTGAAGAGAGAATTATTACCCAGGCATGTCCTGAACTACAGTCATATATTGAACGAAACCCTGATGGAGAAGACACAGAAATGCTTATTACAGTTTATATCGAGGAAGCATTATCTAAATTACCTGCGAATATTGAATCTTTATATCTAAGCTTAAATTGTAGCCATTTTGGATATTCAGAAGAATTATGGCAAATGGCTTTCGATTATGCGGGAGTTGATCTTGAAGATATTTTAAATCCAAATACTATTATGGGCGATGTGCTGATGTATGAAAAAAATAAAAACAGATATAAGGAAACAATAATAAACCAGTCAGTATATTCAAGAGTAGTTATAAAGAACAAGGAATCAATATATAATGTTTTTAAAGAAAATTCTCCTGAATTGGCAGAAGCATTGAATAATTATGTAATTGATAAAGATCTTTTTTAAATTAACAGGCAAATTAAAGCCGGTTTTAATTGTTTGTCTGGAAATGAAATTATCGAAGGAATATAGAAAGATTTTTTTTATTGGTCTGATAGCATTGATTTCTATTGTAGCAATCATCGCTGTTAATTTCTATTTCTTTGAAAAGTGGGAAAAGAATCTTATCGAAGGGCGAAAAAATATTTGTGAGGAATATGCATATCATATTGCTGCAGAACTTGAAGATAATGATACCATTCAGCAACAACTTTTTGATTTATTAGATGAAACTACTATTTCAGTAGCATCTTCTCTGAAAATTGAGAACTCGCTTGCAGAAATGATAAAAAGCCATATGATTGAAATTAAGGGGCTGGAAGGTGGGTTTTATATAAAAGAGTTAAACAATTTTATCGGATATGCATTTCCTACTTCCGATCCGCCAATTCCGGTTTATGGACCTCCTCCCCGATCATATAATATCATAAAAAATCAAGCCATTGAATCAATTGAAAAAAACATATCAATCGTAGATATACATGCTTTCGATCCGGCTATATTCCCTTTGGCCACACATCCTTTTAAATACAAGGAGCAGGTAGTGGGGTCGGTTTGGGTCAGGATACATATTGAACGTGAATTACCTCTTGCAAAACTGAAAAAGGTAATAAATTTTCTTACTATTATTTTTCTTGTAGGATTTGTGAGTATGGCTATGTTTAGTCTCTTTCTGCGTAACGGAATCAGGAATATTCGTATCGAACTTCAGGATACTACTAAAGATCCCGGTTATAGGCTGAAGCGTAGAGGAGGTTTGTTTGGGTTCATTCCGGCCAGTATTAACATTATGCTTGACCTTATCGAAAAAGAGTATAAGCAAAGGCAAAAACTGGAAAGAGAACTACAGCAAAAAGAAAAACTTGCATCTTTGGGGAACATGGTTGCGGCTGTAGCACATGAAGTTAAAACCCCTCTTTCCATCATTAAAATGCGAGTGCAGATGTGGCAAAAGGAAGCAGCAGACAAACCAAAACTTCAGGAAAGAATCGATCCGGATTCATTCAATTTGGTTATTGATGAGATCAATCGATTATCAGGTCTCGTAAAGCGTTTGGTAGTATTCTCCAGACCTATTTATAAAAATCTAAAACCAACGCATATAGATCAGATAATTGAAGAAATATTAAGCTTTATAAATTACGAAAATTCTGGTAAGGAGATCAAAATAAAAAAGAAGTTAACAAAAGACCTGCCTCTGGTTAATGCAGATACCAACTCCCTGAAGCAGGTTTTAATTAATATTCTTACAAATTCTATTGAGTCGATTGATGTTAGCGGGGAAATATTGATTAAAACAGATTTCAAAGAAAAAGAGTCTGTCATAGATATTGAGATTTCTGATAACGGTAAAGGAATTCCGGACGATATTTTGAAAAATATTTTTGATCCATTTTTTACTTCAAAAGAAACTGGGACAGGTCTGGGTTTATCAATTTCTCATGAGATTGTAGCAGCTCATGGTGGGAGTATATCCTTTCAGAAAAATATGGAAAAAGGAACAAAATGCATTATTACTTTACCTGTATTAACTAAAGAAGAAATTAATGAATGTTGATGAAAAAATTGTATTGGTAGTTGATGATGAAGCATCAATAAGGCGTAATATAGGTGATTTGCTTTCGCCTTTGGGTTATAGCATAATGTTGGCTGAAGATGGAGCATCTGCCATTAAAAACTTTTCAGAGAAATGTCCGGGTCTTGTTATTCTGGATATTAATATGCCAGATATGAATGGGCTTGATGTTTTGGAAGAAATAAAACGTATCAACAAGGATGTTCAGGTCATTGTTTTTACTGCTTTTGGAACTAGCGAGCGAGCCATGAGAGCTATGAAACTCGGGGCCTTCGACTATATTGAGAAACCCTTTGAATTAGATGAATTCTTACTAATTGTGGAACGAGCTTTCCAGTATGGAAGTCTATTAATAGAGCTTAAGCAACTCAGAACTCTTGTTGATAGTTCCGGAACCATTGTGACAGGAAATAATATAATTGGGAAGAGTCCGAAAATGCAGGAAATCTATAAACTTATTGGTAGATTGGCTGCTACAGATGCCACTGTGCTGATCCAGGGAGAGAGTGGAACCGGTAAAGAACTGGTTGCCGATGCTATCCAGCGCCATTCTGGTTTTCATGACAAACCATATGTGAAAATTAATTGTGGTGCTCTTTCAGAGTCCTTACTTGAAAGTGAAATTTTCGGTCATGAAAAGGGAGCTTTTACCGGAGCTTTTGCACAGCGTAAAGGACTTTTTGAAATAGCAGATGGAGGAACGGTATATCTTGATGAGATAAACAGCATGCCACCCTCGCTTCAAGTAAAGCTGCTCAGGGTTTTGCAGAAGCAACCCTTTTTCAGAGTAGGTGGAGATAAATCTGTCGATGTTAATGTTCGCATTTTGGCATCATCGAATAAGGATATTAAAGCTGAAGTGGAAGCCGGTAATTTCAGGGAAGACTTATTCTATAGGCTTAATGTGGTATGTATAAATGTACCTCCACTTAGAGAAAGATCCTCCGACATGATCCTTCTTGTACAACATTTTGTGCAGAAGTACAGAAATGACAAGAAGATGGTTGTATCTCCACAAATTATCAGTAAGTTGAAAAAGTATAATTGGCCGGGCAATGTCAGGGAACTGGAGAATGTTATTCATAGTGCTATTGTTACTGCGACAAGTGAAATGTTAAACATCGATCAGTTGCCGGCACCAACTAGTGATGATTTAAATAAGATTGATTATATGGGGATGATTGATAAGGGTATGTCTTTAAAGGAGGTAATAACTTCCGTGGAAAAAAAAATCATTAATGATGCTCTTGCAAACTTTGATTATAATCAATCAAAAGCAGCCAAATATCTTAAAATAAACCGGAGGTTTCTTTATTCAAGATTGAAAGAATGGTACTAGTATAAGATTATTTGAATTGTTGTATCTTTGTAGCTGAATTTCACTGCATAATGACAAGTCTCAAGTATTCCATATTATTGTTTGCATTTGCAGGTTCAATCCTGTTTTTTTCGGCTTGTGAAAAAACTAAACTTGAACCTAATGATGATCCTATTGAGCCCCAGGGAAATAAATTACTTGAGGTTATAGAAGAAGATAACATTTGGGGAGGAAAAGTAATTACCGAAGTCGATAGGGTTATGAGTTTGCTGCGTACAACAGACTATACCCTGAGTAATTATGTAACTGATGTGGAGGGTGGTTACCTCATAGTTGACTGTTCTAAATATGTAGAAACCATACTTAAGGAAGTTTCTGCCACTCATTATAATAAATTACCAAAAAGTAGTACAAGTGGTCTGACTTCTCTGGCAAAAGATTATTATAATCATTTTGTTAGCTTACCTTTCGAACACGATGGAAATCACTGCTGGATTCGTATTAACAATCTTGAAGATGTGTGTCCGGGTGATATTATATCCTATATCCATGAAGAGGAAGGAAGTACAACCGGTCATGTGATGATCATCTGTTCATATCCAGTACTATCAGAATATAGCCCGATTGATTATAGCCTTGTTGTAAATGATGCTGCAAATAGTGGTCATTTTGAAGACACCCGCAATAAGGAAGGAATTTATGCAGAGGAGTATGATTATATTGCCAGACTTCATTTTGATAATGGTGTTATAAAATATTCTGGTGTTGGAATAGGTGCTATGTGGTTTCACATGGATGAAAATAGCTATTACCGTTGGAGTTCAGGAACCAGCACTTCAGTTAATAAAAATATTGCGATTGGCAGAATGATAGATATCCCTGTTATATAGCAGCCCTTTTCCTTGCTTTACTTGAATCCCATGCCGGGGTATTGAAGAGTTGAGTAATTACTTCCCCGGGCAGTTTTACCTCTTTCCATATTTTATGATGTTCCATCCGGATTAATTTTTCAGTACTCATTCTTCTGAAAAAATTGAACATATCATCATAAAATCCATTGGTATTCAGAATAATGACAGGAATATTTATCAGTCCCAGTTGTTTTAAAGTTATTGCCTCAGTGAGCTCCTCAAGAGTCCCGAATCCACCAGCCATGGCAATAATACCATCGGTATCAGTCATGATTATTCTTTTGCGCTCTGACATAGTTTCAACAATTTCCATATCCTTGACACCATGATGCCTCCATCCTTCTTTCACCATAAACTCGGGAATAATACCCCGAATTTCCCCTTTGCTCTCAATTACTGTATCTGCCAGGTGCCCCATCAGACCAACATCGCCTCCTCCGTACTGTACTAAAATATTGTTTTCTACCAGTAGCCTTGCAAGATCTCTGACGGCATCCCTATAGACTTCTCCTGCAAGACTACTCGATGAACAAAAAACCGACACTTTTGAGATCATATTTGCTATACTAAATAATGAGGAATTAGATGATAAACAAAAAAGGCATAGGCTTACCTATGCCTTAATAACTATAGAAATGACTTAAAGAAGCGCATCTAGCTTTGAGGAAAAATGTCCTTTAGGAACAGCACCAACCTGTTTGTCAACAACTTCACCATCCTTGAAGTAAAGAACAGTTGGAATATTCCGGATGCCATATTTCATGGTCACATTTGGATTGCTGTCAACATCTAATTTAGCTACTACAGCTTTATCTCCATAATCATCAGCAATCTCACTTAAGAGGGGGCCAACCATTCTGCAGGGACCGCACCATTCTGCCCAAAAATCAACAATTACAGGTTTGTCAGATTTCAATACAAGTTCATCAAAGTTTGTATCAGTAGCTTCTACAGTCATATTCAAAATAATTATTAGTTAGTAAATTTTATTTAAGTGTAATTTCCATCCCGGGGCGGTTTTCAATGAATTCAAGCAATTTGTCGGAAATTTTTATTCTTTTTCTCCGTGCAAACAGGTTTACCTGAACTTTTTCTTCCGAATCAAAGATATTAAATTTGAATAAAACATTTCCTTTAGCAGAAGAAACTTTTTCAAGATCATTGATGAAATTTGGTTCAATCTCACTCACAGGAATATTTAAAACAATAGATTCAATTAATTGATCTTTGGCCTCTGCAAGAAGGTGCATTGATTTGACTTTGAATTCGTATTCTCCTTCACGATAATAGGATGCCTGTACCTTTCCACGAACAAGTAAGGACAGGCCGATCTGGAAGTATTTGCTATAATTCAGGTAATCAGAACTGAATAAGGCAATCCGGAATGATCCTCTTAAATCCTGAAGGGTCAAGAAGCCGTATGGTTTTCCGTGTTTTGATGTCCCGGTTTTAAAATCTGAAACAATTCCTGCAAAAGAAAGATCACGGCCGTTCAATTCTTTCAGATCGCTAATTTCTGAAAGCTTAATATTAGACAATGATTTGATTTCAAACTTGTAATCATCAAGCGGATGGGCGGAGATGTAAATGCCAACTAATTCTTTTTCTTTAGTTAATTTTTCCAATTTTGACCATGCAGGCGTGTCAAGTAATGGGGGAGTGGCAAATTCCTGTGCTCCGGTTCCTCCAAATAAGGATTGTTGGGAGGTGTTTTGCTCCTGGCTAACCCGGTTTCCATATTTAATGAGATTTTCAATAAAGCTATTCCCTTTATTGTCTTCAGCAAAGAATTGTTCCCTGCTAATCTCCTTGAAACAGTCGAGAGCACCTGCAATGGCACATGCCTCCAGGCTTTTTTTATTAACTGCTGAAAGATCAACCCTCTCAACAAAATCAAAGATGTTCTTATATGCGCCGTTTTCTCTTCGATTCACCAGTATAAAATTTGCAGCATTTTTACCAACTCCTTTTATAGCTCCCAGACCAAATCGGATATTTCCATCTTTATTTACAGTAAACCTAATATTGCTTTCATTTATATCAGGCCCTAAAACAGATATGCCCATCCTGTTGCATTCGTCCATATAGGTGGTAATCTTTTTTAAATCTTTGATGTTCCGGCTTAATACAGCCGCCATAAATTCATTGGGGTAATGTGCTTTTAGATAGGCTTCCCGGTATGACACATAAGCATAACATGTAGAGTGGGACTTACTAAAAGCATATTTTGCAAATTCCTCCCAGTCATGCCACACCTGTTCGGCAATTTTTTGATCTATATTGTTGTCTAAACAACCGTTCAGGAATTTTTCTTTAAGGGCATCCATTACTGCTTTCTGCTTTTTCCCCATTGCTTTTCTTAGCTTATCGGCTTCCCCCCTGGTAAATCCTGCCATAGCCATGGATAAAAGCATAACTTGTTCCTGATAAACTGTAACTCCATATGTTTCTTTCAGATACTTTTCCATTACGGGCAGGTCATACTGAATTTTCGATTTCCCGTGTTTCCTGCTTATAAATTTTGGAATATACTCCATGGGTCCCGGACGATATAGAGCATTCATTGCAATCAAATCTTCAAACCGGTTGGGCTTAAGGGCTTTCAAATGCTTACGCATTCCGTCAGATTCGAATTGAAATAAACCAACAGTTTCTCCTTTGCTGTATAGTTCATAAGTTTTGGGGTCATCCAGAGGAATAGTATCAATATCCAGATCCACACCTTTTGATTCTTTAACATTTTCAATTGCATCCCTGATTATTGAAAGGGTTTTGAGCCCCAGAAAATCCATCTTCAACATACCAACACCTTCCACATAATCTCCGTCAAATTGGGTGACTAAAAGTTTAGAGTCTTTTGAGTGACATAGGGGGATATGGTCTATCAGATCTTCTTTGCCAATAATTATTCCACAGGCATGTAGCCCTGTATGCCGGATAGAACCTTCCAGGATCTCAGCATATTTGAGGGTTTGAACAATAAGGGGATTGTCTGAATTTTTTGCATCGCGTAGCTCTTTGGAATCTTTATAAGCTGCTGTAAAAGTCATTCCTGGCTTTTCAGGAACTAATTTGGCCAGGCGATCTGCTTCTGATAAAGGTAATTTTTGTACCCTTGCAACATCCCTGATAGCCATTTTTACAGCCATAGATCCAAAAGTTATAATTTGGGCTACTTTTTCTTTTCCGTATTTATTTACCACCCATTTTAGAACTTCTTCCCTGCCATCCTCATCAAAATCAATATCTATGTCAGGTAAGCTGATCCGGTCAGGATTTAAAAATCTTTCGAAAAGCAAACCATATTTGAGGGGATCAATTTCAGTAATTTTAAGGCAGTAAGCTACAACAGATCCAGCAGCTGAACCTCTTCCTGGTCCAACAGAAACCCCCATATCACGAGCTGCGTTTAAAAAGTCCTGCACGATAAGAAAATACCCCGGATATCCCATCTTCCTGATCACTGATAATTCAAAATCTATTCTTTCTTTAATTTCATCAGTAACTTCTTTATATCTTTTTTCAGCTCCTTTATAACTTAAATGCCTCAGGTATTCATCAGGATCAGTAAACTCTTCCGGTAGTGGGAAATCAGGCATCAATGGAGCATGATTCATATCATAGTCTTCTACCTTGTCTGCAATATCTGCTGTATTTTCCAATGCTTCAGGAATATCAGAAAACAATTCCTGCATTTCTTCCTGGGTTTTAAAGAATTCTTGTTTTGTGTATTTGAGGCGTGTAGGATCATCCAGATCTTTTCCTGTATTCAGGCAAATAAGTCTGTCATGCGCCTCTGCGTCTTCGGCATTTATAAAATGTACATCATTGGTGGCAATGAGTTTGATTTCATGCTTTTTAGCCAGGGCAACCAACTTTTCATTTACGAGGGTTTGTTTGGCAAAAGTATCTGAATCAAGTTCTTCATCCCCTGTTTTATGTCGTTGCAATTCCAGGTAATAATCTTCACCAAACAACTCTTTGAACCAAAGTACAGCTACTTCAGCATCATCATCCCTCCCGGTTAAAATAGCCTCGGGAACCTCCCCTCCCAGACAGGCCGAAGACACCATAATGCCTTCATGATAGGTTTTAAGGAGTTCTTTATCAATCCTTGGTTTATAGTAATGTCCTTCAATCCATGCCAGTGATACCATTCTGGATAGATTCTTATAACCTGTTTTATTCCTGGCAAGTAATATCAGATGGTTCCCCCCCCGGTCTGTTTTTTCAATACGATCAAAACGACTTCTTTTTGCAACGTAAACTTCACATCCTATAATTGGCTTGATACCATTTGATTTACAAACATCATAGAAATGTTTGGCCCCGAATAAATTACCATGATCGGTAATGGCCAGGGCAGTCATATTATCATCCCTGGCTTTTTTAATAATCAATGGAACACTTGATGCACCATCAAGAATTGAATATTGAGTATGAACATGTAAATGAGTAAATGGTCTCATCTTGTAAAGATCAGATAGTTAGACAATTGGGTTGCTTTAAGCAGGAGGTATCTCCCTCTCTGCAAAGGTATAGAAAACCCTTGGAAGAAATATGTTTGTTGATAAATTATGAAAATTTTTTATAACAAGAATTGTTAACTGCTATTATAGTTGTAGACGGCTGATTTTAAATTAGATGACCTGGCCTGGTGCCAGGGGTTTAAGGATTGATTAAATTTGCATTGAAAAGCTTTTTTAAGGAGAATTTAATTGTATCTTTGCAGCCACAAATTTTTAATGTAAGTGTTTAATTTAAAAGCTAACCAATGCCAGTAAAAATCAGATTATCAAGACAAGGTAGAAAGAAAAAACCTTTCTATCACATTGTTATTACTGATAGCAGGGCGCCACGGGATGGCAAGTTCATTGAAAGGGTTGGGAGTTATAATCCAAATACAAATCCTGCTACTATCGAATTAAATTTCGATAGTGCTTTGAACTGGCTACAAAAGGGTGCTCAACCATCAGATACCTGTAGGGCTATCCTTTCTTACAGGGGAGTTATGTACAAGAATCATTTACTGAATGGCGTAAAGAAAGGAGCTTTTTCTGAAGAGGAAGCTGAAAAGCGTTTTCAGACCTGGATGAAAGAAAAAGAAGACAAGATTCAGACAAAAAAAGATGGTTTAAGCAAAGCTGCTGAGGATGAGAGTAAGAAAAGATTTGAAGCAGAATCAAAAGTCAAAGAAAAACGTGCTGAGGCAATAGCACTTAGAAATTCTGAGCTTGCTGAAGAAGCTGTAAAAGCGGCTTCAGAAAAAGCAAATGAAGGAAAAGAAGTTATTGCTGAAACTGAAGAAATTAAGGAAGAAGAGGCAGGAACAAAGACAGAAGAAAAGGGAGAAGAGGTTAAAGCTGAAGAAGCTGCTCCGGTAGAAATTAAGGAAGAAGTTAAGGTTGAAGAAGTCAAAGTTGAGGAAGCTGCTTCTGCAGAAGCTTCAACAGAGGAAAAGCTTGAGGAAAAGAAAGCTGCTCCGGTAGAAGCTGTTAAAGAAAAAGAAGTTAAAGCAAAAAAAGAGAAAGTTCCCGTTGAAGAGGTGAAGGAAGAACCCAAAAAAGAACAAGCAAAGGAGCCTAAAGCAGGTGATGAGGAAAAGACTAAATAATTTTTCTCTCAACATAAACTTAACAGATTTCTCCCATGACCAAAGAGAATAGTTCTCTCTTCGGCAGACTGACTAAAACACATGGCTACCAGGGAAAGATTGTACTTAAAACTAGTCTTTCCGAGAAGGTGGAAATTGAAATTATGGAATCAGTATTCCTGAAAATTGAAGGGATACAGGTTCCTTTTTTTATTGAAGAGTTTTTAGAAAGCAATTTCCCTTTTTATATCCTTAAGTTTGAAAATATTGATGATGATGATGCTGCTAAGGAACTTCTGGGGAGAGAGGTGTATATACCTGATAATTGCTTTAAACAAAAAACGTCTAAACAAATAAAGCTTAAGGATTTTATTGCTTTTTCAATAAAAGATCAACATGATCATCTTATTGGAGAAATTGTTGATTTGCTTGAGATCCCGGGGAATTCTTTATTTGTAGTTGATTTTAAAGGAAGGGAAATATTAATCCCTGTACAATTCCAATTGATTACGGACATTAATTGGGATGACAATATTATAAAAATGATTATCTCCGATGGAATTACTAATATGTGATCGGAACGAAATGGTTTTTACTCCTCTGACCACTGATCGTTGCTGCCTGGAAATAGATATATCTTTTTACTTGATGAACTGAAAATAGTGGTCTGACGAGTATTTATAAACATTGAAAAATCCAAATTTTGCAACATTCCTGTTTTTTTAGCGTCTTTATCATACATTAATTAATAAATATAATTATGAAAGGGAAAATGATTACTTTTTTATTTTTAACTACATTCATGGCAGGGCTAAATAGCTATGCAGCACCGGATAAAGAGGAAAATAGAAATGTCGGAAAATTTAATGAACTGGCACTTTCTATTTCTGCAGATGTTGAAATTTCACAGGGATCGAAAACCGAACTGATTTTGACTGGAGACCCGGCTACCCTGGAACATATTATAACTGTTGTAGAAGGCGGGAAATTAAAAATTAAGTATGATACCCGTCGCTGGCCATCAAAGTACCAGAAAGTGAAAATTTCGATTAGTTCACCTGATTGGAATGAAATTTCTGTGTCGGGTTCCGGAACTATTAAAAATGTTACCTTGATTCAGGGAGATAAACTGGACCTGGCTGTAAGTGGAAGTGGGTTAATTAAACTTGATCAACTTGGATATGATAATGTTTCAGCCAGGATTTCCGGTTCAGGAGACATTCAAATTGCAGGTTCTAAAGTTGCCGGCAATTTACGCATTGCCATTAGTGGTTCTGGCGATGTAGATGCTTCTGAATTTAAAGTTAAAAAAGCCGTGGTGAAAATTAGTGGGTCAGGAGACGCCGTTGTATATGCAGAGTCGAGACTGGAAGTGTCTGTTTCAGGTAGTGGTGATGTAAGTTACTATGGAAACGCAACTGTGGATGCTCGTATAAGTGGTTCCGGGAATGTGAAAAAGCGGGACTAGTGCAAAGTCAAGACTACTGTTTCTATAGTCATGC
>DAOWNN010000306.1 GCA_030642585.1 Bacteroidota bacterium
AATGGATTTTGTAAAACCAATCATTCCTGCCTTGGATGCAGAATAATTAGATTGTCCCGCATTTCCACTTACGCCAACCACTGAACTCATATTGATGATAGATCCAGATCTTTGCTTTAACATCACAGGCTGTACAGCCTTCGTAAAGTTAAATACCGATTTCAGATTAACAGTTATCACAGCATCCCATTGTTCTTCCGACATCCTCATCAACAAAGTATCCCTTGTGATCCCAGCATTATTAACAAGAATATCAATCTGACCGAAATCTTCCATAATTTGTTTTACCACCTCTTCTGTCTGGCCATATTTACTGGCATCAGAAACATAGGCTTTAGCCTTCACTCCCATTCCTTCCAGTTCTTTGATAAGAGATTCTGCAAGCTCATTAATCACAAGGTCTGTAACAGCAATATTCGCACCTTCACTGGCAAATTTAAGGGCAATGGCACTTCCTATCCCCCTTGCAGCACCAGTAATAACTGCAGTTTTTCCTTCAAGTAATTTCATAAGAATATTTTAAAAGTTATTAATAGGCGAACTCAAAATTAAGCTTTTATCCGTAATAAAAATAACCAGTGTCAGCTTAAAATAACTATCTGTGGGCTAAAGCCCGGTGACAGCATGAATTCTGTAACCCCAGGCTTAAGCCTGGGGTTAGTAATACCTTGCATTAATTGGGCTTTAGCCCCTCAACCAAATAAGTATTTTGATAGCTCCAGGCAAATTTCAGTAGCTTTTCCCCGAAGAAAAATGTCGGTGATACCATGGGTATAATGGCTTTCATTCGGGTTTATTTCAATGATGGTAGCACCATTTTCTTTAGCCATGCGCGGTATAAGTGAGGCAGGCATAACTTCTCCTGTGGTTCCAATCAATAAGAAGACTTCAGATTGAAATGCTTCTTCATTTGAAGCTTTTTGTGCTTTTTCCGGAATTGCTTCTCCAAAAAACACAAAATCAGGTTTCAATAATCCCCCATCCTTACTACAGGTAACAGGAAGCTTATCGAGTTGAACCTCTGATGATAAATAGCTTTGTCCACATTTCATACAAACCAGATTTTGTGAACTCCCATGATATTCATAAACCTTATGGCTGCCGGCTTCCTGATGCAGATTGTCAATATTTTGAGTTATAACAGATGACAGAAGGCCTTCTTTTTCCAGCCTTGCAAGAAAGAAGTGTGCAGCATTGGGACTTGCTGTACCAAAGAAATCATAAAAAATCTCTTTAATTACCTCCCATGAGTGTCCGGGATTGGCATTGAAATAGTTGATATCAAGAACAATGGGATCGTACTTACTCCAAAGTCCATCTTCACCCCGAAAAGGGGGGATGCCACTTTCAACAGAAATTCCAGCCCCGGTAAATGCCGTAGTGTGCTTTGAATTCCGGAGAAGTTCAGCCGCCTTTTGAATCAATTCTTCCATAAATAAAAAAGCTCCCAATATGCTCAATAGATTCTTAAATTACTCGAACTGCTAATGCAGTTCTTGTGCTATTTTGCTACGCAAAATGGTCTCCTCCTTTTTTTAAGGAGGAGTACCCCGGCGTAGCCGGGGGGAGGTGGTTCTTAAGTTAATGTGTATGCCTATTGGATCTCCTAATAAATTTATTTAACCAATGTAGCCATTGCCTTTCCAATATCTGCAGGTGATTCCACAACATGAATTCCGCATTCCCTCATAATCTCCATCTTTGCAGCAGCAGTATCTGCTTTGCCTCCGATTATTGCACCTGCGTGTCCCATCCTCTTGCCTTTTGGAGCAGTCTGACCTGCAATGAATCCAACTACAGGTTTAGTGGCATTTTCTTTGATCCAGTAAGCAGCATCTGCCTCCATATTTCCACCAATTTCTCCAATCATAATAATTCCATCTGTCCCGGGATCCTCCATCAGCATCTTCACAGCATCCAGGGTTGTGGTTCCAATAATAGGGTCTCCTCCAATTCCTATGCATGTTGATTGTCCCAGTCCTGTCTTTGTGATTTGATCAACTGCCTCATATGTTAAGGTCCCTGACCGGGAAACAATTCCTATACCCCCTTTTTTATGAATAAAACCGGGCATGATACCAACCTTGGCCTCACCGGGAGTGATTATTCCCGGGCAATTAGGACCAACCATCTGTACATCTTTTCCGCTAAGGTATTCTTTAACCTTAACCATATCTGAAGTTGGTATCCCTTCGGTAACGGTTACAATTACCTTAATACCTGCATCTGCAGCCTCCATAATGGCATCTGATGCAAAAGCCGGGGGAACAAAAATTACACTTACATTCGCTCCTGTTTCTTTTACTGCATCTTCAACAGTATTAAAAACCGGCCTGTCAAGGTGTGTTTGCCCTCCCTTACCGGGAGTAACACCACCCACTACAGTGGTTCCGTATTCAATCATCTGACTGGCATGAAAGGTACCCTCCCCGCCTGTAAATCCCTGTACTACTACTTTTGAATTCTTATTAACTAATACACTCATTTTAGATTTTGCTATGGTTTAAAAAAACTTCACCAAAAGTATAATTTTTCAAACTGATTTCAAAGTATCTTCACTCATCTCTCATCTCTTAATCTTTTAATCTCTTCATCTTTTTTATTCTTCCATTATTTTCCATTCCATATCTTCTTTAATCCGTGCATTCGTCTTCCATTAGTGCATCCGTGGCTTTCTCATTCCAATATTCCATCATTCCAATCTTTGCCTGCTGCCTATCTTCGATAGCAAATCCAAAGGGAGTAGTTTCTGCCTACTGCCTACTACCTACTTCTTTTTATTTGTTCGTATATTTACAGCCTCATTTCTCAATCATGATAAAAGAACATACAATCTGTGCCATATCAACCCCTCCAGGCAATGGAGCCATTGCTGTGATTCGTTTATCCGGAACTGGAGCCATTGCTATTGCAGACAGGATTTTTCATTTCAGTGCCAGCAAGAAAAAGTTAGCC